>CAZCPP010000264.1:0-5981 GCA_964500655.1 uncultured Anaerolineaceae bacterium
CATAGTTGAATCGTATATTTGCTTTCATTTCGGCCTCCTCTCGCTGGCTGTCACTGCGAGGCCGTTCGCCCCGCGAGGCAGCCGGCCCCAGACGGGGAGCACAGCAACGAAGCAGTCTCCTCGTAAACGGGGGATTGCTTCGCTGTGCTCGCACGTGTGCCTGCGCACAGTGCAGGCAATGACACCTGTTAATAAAAAATCCCTTCATCCACTCAGGGACGAAGGGGTTCTCCGCGGTACCACCCCGAATTGCCTGTTGCCAGGCCACTCGTTCGCTGTAACGGGCTGCCCCGGCGCTGGTTACTTCTTTCACCAGCGCAGTCCTCTTGCGAGATAACAGACGAGTTCGGTCTTATCACACCCTTTAGGGTGCTCCGGCGCTCCCGTTTGCGCCGTGAAGGGCTTCCACCTCGCTCTACCCCCTGCAGGGCACACGTCCCTTCTCGCTGACGGGATGACCTACTACTCCTGTCTTGACTTTTACTGCTATTTACGCAGCACTTTGTAATTAATTGCGCACATTATAGCATATGAGCGACTAGTTTCCTAATCGCTCATTTCAGGTTGGACCCACGTGAATCTGTTCCGAACCGTACCCTTCCCTAAAATTAGGGGAACATAGGGCTCAACAGCGTTACTTTATTCAGAATTTTTGTTATAAGTTCTTGATATGTCAAGAGATACCAGTGTTACCTATTTTTCAATTTAGAACTCAAAACCCGCAAACTTCAATTCAGCTGGGAAGAACCCGCCTGATTGGGCATCACCTATCGCACCCAACTGTGGAGATTTTGCCGTTGCCGTCAGGCGGCTTCGTCCGGAGATAGGCGCACCCGTCAGCACTGAAATCGCCAGGGTCAGCGTATTTTCAGGGCCAAGTGGGTCAGCATTTGCCGGTGTATGCTTGAGCTAATAGTGAGTGCCCAGGTCACTGCCGCCTACATATGTTTGAAAGAATTCTTCTGATGGCGTTTCAACTTCCAGGTGCATCTCTGAGAGATGGACATGCAATATTTTTCCGTGATATTCGTATGGCATAGAAACTCCTTTATCTTTTGACGGCTTTCATTAAATCATTTGACAATCTCTTCTCTTGGCTACCAGTTGAAAACATTATCCAAATCTTCATTGGGAACATTGAAGACGGCATTCGTGGGTGAAAGCGCTTCGCGCGTCATCCACTCTGGTATGCGGTCATGCGCGGACGTGAAGCCTGCTCGGCGGTTAAACTCACGTTCCAGGCTCAAGCTTTCCATCCCCAATTTCTGCAAAATATCGGATTCTACGTTCCAGCCATAACGCGCATTCAACAAATCACGGATGGTTTCAGGGGCAGCAGCAAAACCAAATCCGGCAAAGATACACGCACCGAGGGTGTCATATCCCGCCATATTAACCTGTGCCCCGCGTGATAGTTCAGCTTGGCCCTTGGGATCAGTATGATCCACTTTTGCGCGGATGGTCAAACCGCTGGTGTGGTCTGCACCTTGCGGGGATGTGGCATAGGTCACACCGGTACCCTTGACAGCGCGCGGGTCATACGCTGACATAGCTTGTCCCTTGACAACCGGAACACGCTCAACACCGAGTACCTTCCCGGTCAGGGTTGCGCCACTGCCAAGAATTCGCCCTAGCGGCGTCCCAGACCGAATTTCTGCTACCAGCTCAAGAGCACGCTCTCCATCTCCAAATTCCATTAGCCCGGCATCAGCAGCCACGCCCAGGGCGGCCCCTATCTCAATCGAATCTAAGCCGATGTCATTGACTTCATAGTTCAGTTTAGCAACAGTGTCCAAATCGTCGATGCCAAGATTGGAGCCCATCAATCCAATCGTTTCATATTCAAGCGGAGAAGTTAGCACTTCATCCGATTCGCTGCCAAACACGTTCGAACACTGGATCGTGCAGCCGCGCATACAGGCATGCGTTGGAATACTGACCCCTCCACGTTTGAGTAACAACTCACGCATGTACTCACCACTGATCTTTTCTGCGCCTTCGAATTCACCTTCGGAGAAATTGCGCGTGGGCAACGCTCCGAAATGGTTGCAAAAATTTGTCATGCCGGCTGTGCCGTAATCGTGATAAGTTTGTATCTGCGGATGATCCATCAAAGCCTGGTTGAATTCCTTCTGAGCAGCGCGGAAGGCGGGCAAATCTTCGATGGACGGTTTTTCACCGTCGTTAAGATCAATAACGATAGCTTTCACGCCTTTCGAGCCCATCAACGCTCCCAGACCACCACGAGCTGCCATACGTGAAGGAATACTGTCCTTATCAATATTTTGGATACCTGCGCCAGCCAATCCCATCTCACCGCCAGGGCCAATCAGGGCAATGGCTACATCTCCTCCATATTTCTTCATAAGCTTCGGGGTTACTTTATATACACCCAACCTGGCGATTTCATCCGCTTCGTCGAAACGCACGCCATCACCAGAAAGGTGGATGATCCATAAGTCATCTTCTTCGGGTTTATCTTCAAAGATCAACGCCTTAATGCCCAAGTGAGTCAGTGCCAGACCTGTACGTCCACCAGCATTGGCTTCTTTCACACCACCCGTCAGCGGGGATTTACCACCTACCGAGATACGGTCACAGGATGAAAGCATATGACCCACCAGTAGGCCGGGGGCAAAGATAAGCTTATTCTTCGAGCCGAGCGGTTCGCAGGTCGGTTCGACTTCATCGACTAGAATGCGTGCGACCAGTCCACGCCCGCCTAGGTGTTGCCATGATTCAGGCGGGTTTTCGATTGTGAGATTTTGCGTGCGTGTGTTGATTCGCCATATTTGGGATTGATTTCCATTCATAGTAACATCCTTTACTTTATTGCAACTTTGAGTGAGTCTGTAAAGATGCTCAAGGCATCGCTGACTTGACCCTCGGTCACGTTCAGCGGGGGAATCCAGCGCACTGTGCTGTCATAGGTGCCGCAGGAAAGCAATAACAACCCATGTTTTTCAGCAGCATTGATGATGCCTTTGACCAGCGGCTTGGCCTGCTTGAACTTACCATCCACTTCGAACTCAGAGCCGATCATCAAGCCCAGGCCACGTACGTCACCAATCTGTGAATATTCCTCCTGCAACTTGCGCAGGCCGGTTTGCAGTTGGATGCCACGCTGGTTTGCATTCTCAAGCATGTTCTCCTCGCGTATGGCCTGGATGGTGGCCACCGCCGCTGCGCAGGCGACCGCGTTGCCACCATAAGTGCCGCCGTGCGAGCCACCCGGCCATTTCCTCATCAGATCGAGATTGCTGAAGACGCCCGAGAGTGGCATGCCGGAAGCGATGCCCTTGGCGACAGTCATGATGTCAGGCTCGACATCGTAGTGTTCAAAGGCAAACCACTTGCCGGTGCGCCCAATACCGGATTGGATTTCATCGAGGATGAGCAGGATTCCATGTTTGTTGCAGATCTCGCGCAAGCCCTTGAGAAAACCCGCTGAGGGCGGGACATACCCGCCCTCGCCGAGTACTGGCTCGATCAACATGGCGGCCACATCACCGGGTGCGATCTGCGAGACGAGCAGTTCTTCAACCGCTTCAAGCGCGTACCCTTTCGCTTGCTCCTCGCTCATGCCCAGGTGAAAAGCGTAGGGATACGGTGCGATATAGACGCCGGATGTCAGCACTTGCGGACCCTGTTTATAAACGGTTTTAGATGTAGTCAGTGCCATCGTCCCGGCAGTGCGGCCATGGAAAGAGCCGCTGAACACGATCACGCTATGCTTGCCGGTGACATTGCGCGCCAGCTTGATAGCCCCTTCCACCGCTTCCGCACCGGAGTTGCTGAAGAAAAAACCGTCAATGTTGGGCGGGACAATCTTACGCATCTCCTCGATGAGCTGCATCATTGGTTTGTGCACAACAATATTGGCCTGGGCATGAAGGAACTTCCCAGCCTGTTCGCGAATGGCTTCAATCACTTTCGGGTGACAGTGACCGGTGTTTGTCACACCGATGCCGCAGGTAAAGTCGAGATATTTGTTGCCATCATCGACATATATATATGATCCTTCGGCGCGCTCCGATTGAATCGGGAAGATGCGCGACCACACCGGGGACATGTGAGGGTAGTTTTCTTCAAATATGTTTGTCATGATTTCTCCGTGTGAATTTATCTGTTTTGTGTGATATTTTTATTCGGCTCAACTCAACAAGACCATTGACCAAGCCGATACGTTACAAATCCGTTTGTTCCACCTTGTAATCAGTTTCTCATTATAAAGAGCCTCAGTACTAATCGATCTCAGTATCTAGATAGCTTTGTACTCTACAACACAATGTCCTTCGGACGACCGATTTTTCGGTCATATTTCTCGCTGAATTCGACACTGCGCTCAACCGTGCGAAGCCACTCGTAGTAAACGCTCTTGACACTTGTAACCAGCACCCCTGCTCTCCGCATCCGCTCCAGGCCCACCTCGTGCGCTGTCCCTGGCGAACCAGTGGCATCCGCTACAACGGCGACTTTGAAACCATTCTGCAAAAGACCTATTGCTGAGTGCGCAACACAAACATCGGTTTCTAAACCAACAAGAATCGCAGTTTTTCTCCCACTGTTCTTCACTGCCGCAAGAATTTCAGGGACAGCTGCCAGCCCAAATGTCATCTTGTTATGGATATGGGTATCTTTCGGCAACTTTTCTGCAATCGACGGGGCGACGCTACCCATTACAGGTATTTCCTCAGCCATCGCAACCAAAGGAATATCCAATCTTGTAGCTACGCTAACCAACCAGCCGATCCGATTGAGCAGCAATTCACGCTCCTCAGCCTGAAATTTATCCAGAAAACTCTCTTGAACATCTATCACGGCCAAGACCGAATCGTCCACGTCAATCAATGAATTTTGCAAAGAGATTTTTTCTGCCATAGCTAATTTCTCCAATATATCTATTTTTGACACAGCAAAGGCTCAGATCATAGTCTCGCATCCAAAAATGATTGGATGCGACCTGCATGGAACTTTGCAAGCTCTTCTGAAGGTCTCTTTAGCCTTGGATAGACAAACCAGACCAACAATCCCTTTTCGGTATGAAGCCTGTTCTCTGCCTGATCGAGCACGATTGATTGTTCTGAGTCCATTACCTCGCTTGTCAGTTCATAATCCCTGTTTGCTGGCAAGCAGTGCATCACTTTACAGTGCGATGGTGCCTGGCTCATCAGTTTGGCATTTACTTGATAGGTAGGCATGAGAATCGCTGACCGTTCTTCTTTCTCATCATCATAACCGTGATACCACCATACATCTGTGTAAATAAAGTCCGCATCTTTTACGGCATCTTCCACATCTTCTGTAATCCGGAGCGTCCCTCCAGACTCTTCAAATCTGCTTTCCGCAAGTTTGATTTCTTCGTCCTCAGGGTGGTATACCTTTGGCGCGCCGATTACATAATTCATGCCAAGTTTTGACGTGATGTGCAGCAGTGAAGTGTTTACCAACCCCTTTACAGATGCATCGCCAATAAACGCTACAGTAAGGTCTTCTATCTTTTTACCTTTTTGCATATGCTCAGTCATTGTAAAAACATCACACAGAACTTGTGTAGGGTGGTTATATACAGTCATGGCATTAATAACGGGAACAGTGACATAAGACGCTATATCCAGAATGGTTTGATGCTCATCTGTTCTCGCCATGATGACATCACACATCCGGGAAAGAACTCCAATAGTATCGCCCAACGCCTCTCTCGTGCCTGAATGTATTTGCCCGGGCTTTAAAAAGAGCGCGTGCCCCCCAAGCTCTGTCATGCCGACTTCAAAAGAAACCCTGGTTCTGGTTGAAGGTTGTTCAAAAAGCATCGCCAGAGAAGCATCCTGAAGCAATTTCGGCGTTGCCCCTTGTTTATCAGCCTCTTTAATCATCCTGATGGTTGTCAGCATATCAAGAAGTTCTTCCTTAGAAAAATCCACAGTGTCAATGTAGTGTTTTGGTTTATACATATTGCCAAATCTCCTTATTTCATAATA
>CAZCPP010000265.1:0-5934 GCA_964500655.1 uncultured Anaerolineaceae bacterium
GCCGAGGAAGGTCTCTTTTTTCAACCCTTATACCTTACTTTAAGAAAGCCCTGACCTTGGTGTCAATAGTGGTTGTCTGTATCTGGTTCCATCCAGTGACAATATGGCTCGTATTATGCGCATCTTGAAAGAGGGACTGGACATTGCTGTGCTTACGGAAGCGTTTTCCAAATTTGCGGAACTACGCTCTCTTGATTACTTGTTCCTTGATTCAAGTTCCGGGATCACGGAAGATATTTTACTTTCCATGTCTGTTGCCGATATTCTTGCCATCGTGATGCGCTTGGATGAACAGGATTATCAAGGCGTCAGTATTACACTCGATCTTGCCAAGCGTCTGGATCTACCGAGGAGTATAGTGGTGGTTAACCATGTGCCTCCAAAATATGAACCTAGCCAGGTGAAAACGCAAGTAAGTGAAAGGTTCAATTGTGAAGTGGGTGCAGTGTTACCGCATGTGGATGAATATTTAACCTTAGCGAGCGAAGGCATCTTTGTGCAAAAATTCCCTGCACACCCTGTCACCCGTATACTCGAAAAACTAGCTGCCAAATTCTAGTGTCCGAACAAGCTATTTTTTAATAGTGAATATTCCTTTTGCTTATAGAATATTCATCAATCATTATCATGCTGTCCGGGTACTAGTGAGCATGCCCGCTGGATAGCCGGGCATCATTTTTCTTGCTGGGCTATAATTGACCCATGACTACCCACGCGCGTTACGAAGAACTTAAATCCGAGCTACGGCTACATAATTATCGTTATCACGTGCTAGATGCGCCCCTTATCAGCGATCTTGAATTCGATCGCTTACTGAATGAACTCAAGGCGTTGGAAGCCGACCATCCTGATTGGGTCACGCCCGATTCACCTACGCAACGTGCAGGTGCACCTCCCCTGGATAAATTTGACAAAGTACACCACCCGGCTCCGATCCTGTCTCTGTCGAATGCCTTTGGAGCGGATAATACCCGGTCCTGGTTCGAGCGCATCAAAAAACTGGACCCACGAGTTGCTTCCGCAAAGTTTATTGTTGAGCCTAAAATTGACGGCTTATCCGTTGTGCTACACTATCGAGATGGGGTATTTGTACAAGGTGCCACCCGTGGCAATGGAGAGGTGGGGGAGGATATTACCGCCAATTTGAGAACAATTGGTGCCATCCCGCTAAAAATACCAGTGACCGACCTGTCCTCGAAGGGTGATGGTCCGTCGAAAGTTGGTGTTTATCTACCACCTTACTTGGTTGTACGCGGCGAAGCTTTTATCGAGATCAAAGATTTTGAAAAACTTAATCAACAACTTGAAGAAGCTGGCTTGAAAACATATCTGAATCCGCGCAACACCGCTGCCGGCTCGCTTCGCCAACTTGATCCCAAATTGACGGCCTCTCGCCCGCTGACCTTACTGGTCTACCAGGTCGTGCATGCTGAAGGTGGTGATGTACCAGCCAGTCAATGGGAAGTGTTAGCATATCTCAAGTCGTTAGGTTTCCCGGTTGCGAATGTAGCACAACGTTTCGATGAGCTCAATTCTGCAATTGCATATACTGAAACATTTCAATCACGCCGCGGTGAACTGCCATACGAAACCGACGGCATGGTAATCAAGATAGATGATTTGGAACTTTCATCTGATCTGGGTTTCGTGGGCAAAGATCCACGAGGCGCAACGGCTTTTAAATTCCCAGCGCTGGAGGTAACCACTACATTAGAAGATATCGGTGTCAATGTAGGTCGCACAGGTGTATTAACGCCATATGCCGTGCTTGAGCCAGTTGAAATCGGCGGTGTGATTGTAGAGCGTGCTACCCTGCACAATTTTGACTTCATCGCTGAAAAAGATATCCGCCCAGGTGACCGTGTGTTGGTCAAACGCGCAGGGGAGGTGATTCCATACGTGATAGGCCCGGTAAAAGATGCGCGTTCTGGGAATGAGAAATCATACAATCCTCCCATTTCGTGCCCTGCCTGTGAGCAGCCTGTTGAACACTTTGAAGGTGAAGTGGCCTGGTACTGTGTCAACGCAGCTTGCCCTGCGCAGCTTGTCCGTAACGTGGAGCATTTCGTCTCGCGTGGCGCGATGGACATTGTCGGGCTGGGCATAAAGATTGTTGAGCAATTGATTGCTGAAAGGCTGATCAAGGATGTGGCTGACCTATTCACTTTGCAAAAGGAGCAATTGCTCGAGTTGGAAGGTTTTGCTGAGAAAAAAGCTGAGAATTTGCTCGCTTCGCTGGAGCAGGCCAAAGGTCAGAGTTTGAACCGCTTGGCCTCCGCGTTGGGAATTCGTGGAGTGGGTGAAGTTATGGCCGCGGATTTAACCCGTCAATATCCCGACCTGGATGCGCTTTCGAAGGCAACGGTGAGTGAATTGCAGGAGATTGAAGGCGTAGGCCCCAACATCGCTGAAGCCATTGTGGACTGGTTTGCGCGCCCGGCCAATCAAAATTTGTTGGCAAAATTAAAATCGGCCGGTGTGTGGCCTGTTGGAGAGAAAATTATTTCGGCTGTTGGAGCAGGTCTGTTTAGCGGCATGACTTTCGTCGTAACGGGAAAATTGGGGGACTTTACTCGCCAGGGCATAAAAGAGTTTATCCAGTCGAGGGGGGGGAAAGTGGTAGGCTCAGTGAGTAAAAACACCAGCTATCTGGTGCTGGGCGAAAATCCGGGTTCGAAGTTGTCCAAGGCGCAAGAGTTAAGCGTACAGATTATCACCGAAGAAGAATTACGGAGTTTGGCATCATGAGTATAAAAGTACTTAATTGGGGTTTGCTTTCCACCGCGCGTATCAATAAAGCGCTTATCCCACCAATTCGCACTTCTAAACGTAATCACTTGCTTGCGGTGGCTTCTCGCTCGCAAGAGGCTGCTGATGCGTATGCCAGTGAGTGGAAAATTTCCCAAGCGTATGGCTCGTACCAAGCTTTGTTGGCCGATCCAGAAATTGACGTAATCTATAACCCGCTTCCCAACCATCTACATGCTGAGTGGACCATTAAAGCCGTTGAAGCTGGAAAGCATGTTTTATGTGAAAAACCGCTGGCTTTGAGCCCGGACGAAGTAGATGCCATCGCTGATGCGTCAAAGAAACATGGGCGAGTGGTGGCTGAAGCGTTTATGTACCGGCATCATCCACAGACGTTAAAAGTGCAGGAATTAGTGCAAAACGGCACTCTCGGATCTGTGAAACTACTACGCGGATCCTTCAGCTTTGAACTGAACCGGAAAAGTGACGTCCGCCTCGATCCTGCGATGGGTGGTGGTAGCATTTGGGATGTAGGTTGTTACCCAATCAGCTATATTCGAACCATCCTTGGTGTCGAGCCAACGGAGGCTTTTGGCTGGCAGGTTACAGGTTCGACTGGAATTGACGAAACCTTTGTCGGGCAGCTGCAATTCGCAGATAACATCTTTGCTCAGTTTGACTGCAGCTTTGTTATCCCACAACATACATACTTTGAAGTTGTCGGTAATGATGGTACGCTGATTGTCCCTAAACCGTTTACGCCTGGGCTGAATGAAAAAGTATTTATTACACGTGATGGAAAAACAGAATCCATCAAAATTAAAGGGCAGGAATTGTACTTGGGAGAAGTAGAAGATATGGCAGACGCAATTTTGCAAGGGAAACCATCGCGCATATCCCTGGATGATAGCTGCGCTAATGTGACAGTGATTCTGGCGCTACTTGAGTCAGCGCAGAAGAATGCACCTGTAAAAATATAGTTACTGGACAGAACCGCCCGCCTGTACTAAACTAGGCGGAGCACTTTTCTGGAGGAGATATATATGGATGTGAAGAAAACCAAGGATGCTGTCATGCGACGTGTGCAGGCCATGAATGATCGCGTGAACATGCTCAAGGAAAACGACCTTTATTTTTACAACCAGCCGGTTGAAGAAATTCGTGGTGGCGCGCGTGTTCTGGTACGAGGGCGTGATATGGGGATGTACGCTTCTTACGGTTATCTTGGATTATTAGGACATCCACGTATTGGTGAAGCAGCCAAAGAAGCGGTGGATAAATTTGGGACGGGCACGAACGGTGTTCGCACACTGGCCGGATCCTTGACTATCCACTCAGAATTGGAAGAGACGATTGCCGAATTCAAGCATGCCGAAGATGCGGTCACATACTCTTCTGGCTATGCCACAAACCTTTCAATTATTTCCACATTGATGGGACGTGGAGACTACGTTCTCTCAGATAAGCTAAATCATGCATCCATTGTAGACGGTTGTCTCATGTCTGGTGCCGAATTTCGTCGTTTCAAACATAATGACATGGCAGACCTGGAGAAACGCTTGCAAAAGATACCTTCGGATCGCTCCAAGCTGGTTGTTGCTGATGCAGTTTTCAGTATGGACGGAGACATCATTGACCTGCCCAAGGTGGTCGAATTGTGTAAGAAGTACAATGCCTGGTTGATGATGGATGAAGCCCATTCGGTGGGTGTGCTAGGTAAAACAGGAAGGGGCATCGAAGAACATTTTGGACTGGGTGATGTGGTGGATATAAAAATGGGTACACTCAGTAAAACCATTCCATCAGTGGGTGGGTATGTAGCAGCAAAGAAGGAAATAATCACATATTTGCGCCACGCCAGTCGAGCTTATATTTTCTCTGCGGCGCTCCCGCCTGCCCAGGCAGCCGCGGCTAATGAATCTTTTAAAGTTATTTTAGACGAACCCTGGCGCATGGAAAAACTCAACACCAATACTAAACAATACATCAATGGATTAAAAGACATGGGTTTCGATACCATGTTGACTGAAACTGCCATTGTCCCGGTGCTGTGTGGCTCAGACGAACGCGCCTTTAGGTTAACCCGCGAAGCCCAACATAAAGATGTGTTCGTGTTACCAGTGGTTTCACCTGCTGTTCCCGAAGGATTGGCACGTTTGCGTGCAACCATCACTGCGGCGCACGAAACTGATGAAATTGCCTATGCGATGGATGTGATTGGCAAAGCTGGCAAGGAAATCGGGATCATTTAGCATTGGTTTATATATAATTACTTCCACAGAAATTGTTTTCTGTGGAAGTAATTTTATTTGATAGGTTTAATAAATTTGTATTACATATTTCTGATAAACAGATATTAAAATTGAGGGGAAAGAATTTACCCAAAATATTCGTCAATTAATATAAGTCAGAATTGTTTGGAAAAATACTTAGGAGTATGAGATGAAATGGCAATGGAAACTTGCACGTATTGCTGGGATTGACGTATATATGCATGCCACCTTTCTACTTTTGATTGGTTGGATAGCATTCAATGCTTGGACAGAACAGGGCACACTGAACGCAGTTCTATCTGGTGTGTTTTTTATCCTGCTATTGTTTGCTTTTGTCGTTATGCACGAATACGGGCATGCACTAACCGCCCGAAAATTTGGCGTCAACACACGAGATATAACACTTTACCCAATTGGTGGGGTGGCACGGCTTGAACGTATGCCTGAGAAACCGATTGAGGAATTGTGGGTGGCATTGGCTGGCCCCATGGTAAATGTCGTGATTGCCCTTGGATTGTTTGGGTATCTCCTGTTTACACGTACATTTGAGCCATTTGCCAGTCTATCCATTTCTACAGGCTCGCTCGTTGAACGACTTATGGTTGTTAACTTATGGTTGGTCGGATTCAACCTGATACCAGCCTTCCCGATGGACGGAGGACGCGTCCTGCGCGCGTTGCTTGGTTTGCGCCTTGATTATATTCAGGCCACAAAAATAGCTGCCCTTATAGGACAAGGTTTTGCTCTCGTATTTGGTTTCATCGGCCTGTATAGCAACCCATTCTTGCTTTTTATCGCTTTATTTATTTGGATGGGTGCATCTCAAGAAGCCAGCATGGTTCAGATAAAGCGCTCAATCAGCGGAATCCCGGTGTCCCGTGCGTTGTTAACGGATTTTGATGTTCTTTCTCCA
>CAZCPP010000266.1:0-5930 GCA_964500655.1 uncultured Anaerolineaceae bacterium
TCCCTAGTGAAAACGCCGCAGGCGTTCGGTCGGCTAACCCGACTGTCTAGGGTTCGCAAGGAACTTAGGGTGATAGATTGATGGTTTAGATTATAACCAAATTATGGAAAACGATTGAATTATTCACGAACTCTTCATTAGAATCTACACTTGGTTTGTATAACAAATTAACTTCCACTATAATGAGTACAGCAACATGTATTGAACCAATTCTCCCCTTTTGAACGTCCCCAAGGAGTTACGGAAAAATCGCCTTAGAACACGAACCGGTGGAAAAAACTCATCTTGAAGGGAAGTTTGTTTCAATGGGGCAAAACCGATATATATTTTTGCTTACCATGCTTTTTAGGCTAGCTTCTTGGGATTTGGTTCAAATATGCACCAATATTATTTGCTTGTGTTTTTTCCGATACTTTGTGGTCGTTGTGCAAAATGAAAAGGAGAATCTAATGAGTGGAATTGTCGGAATCTTGTCTGCAGATAAACAAGGTCTTTTACCAAAGATGTTCGAGAAAATTCAGCATCGCGGTACTTCCAAGCCCATTACGTGGGATAGTTCAAGCGGGGCTTTATGCACTTCTGGAATATCTGCCATCAACGAAAAGCCAGGTCCGATTATCACTCCTAGCGGTGACAGTGCTGCCGTGATGGATGGGAGCTTTACCAATGTTCAAGAATTACTTGGGATGCTAGAAGTCCATCAATTAGAGGATGATTCTGATGCCGAGGTGGCCTTGCATACCTTTGAAGACCTGGGTAGTCGTATGTTTGACATGCTAGAAGGAGAATTTGCTCTCGCAATACTCGATAGAAATAGGATGATCCTTGCTCGTGACCGTCTGGGAATTCGCCCTCTCTATTATGGTTTTTATGAAGGAAATCTTTGTTTTGCTTCGGAAATCAAGGCTTTAGTTGATTACGCAGATGAGGTGCAAGAGTTTCCACCCGGACACTACTTAATTTCAGATAAGGGCCTGTTTCCTTACCAGCCGTATTTGCCAGATGATGTTCAACCTGATGGGGCCTTGGATAGCGCCGAACAACTTGCTGATCATTTGATAGAAGCAGTAACCCGTGTACTACCCGATAATACAGAGGTCGGTGTATGGTTGAGCGGTGGCGTTGACTCAAGTGTAGTAGCCGCCTTGGCAAATAACTGCGTTGAAAAGCTTCATACTTTTTCGGCTGGCGTAGAGGGAGGACCTGACCTAGCGTACGCTCGCCAAGTTGCCCAACACATTGGAGCAGAACATCATGAAAGAATATATTCGCTCGATGAGATGCTATCGGTATTAGAAAAGGTTGTTTACCATCTAGAAACATTTGATGCCCCTCTGGTCCGTAGTGCTATTGCAAACTATCTGGTTTCTGAACTGGCCTCAAATCACGTCTCTTTTGTCCTTTCTGGAGAGGGAGGAGATGAACTATTTGCAGGCTACTCCTATCAGAAGGAGCATGAAAGTGAAGTTGAATTGTTATTAAGTGTACAGAACGCAATTGGCGCTTTACATAATACAGCATTGCAGCGGGTTGATCGCTCTGCGGCTGCCCAAAGCACTGCCGTCGCGGTACCATTTTTAGATCCTGCAGTGGTAAGGTATGCTTTGGCTCTTCCTGTTCGGTGGAAAATCCGTGGGCCTGAATCCATAGAAAAGTGGCCATTACGCAAGGGTTTAGAAGAAACGCTTCCAGATGAGGTGATTTGGCGAGAGAAAGCAAAATTCTGGGAAGGGGCCGGTTCTGCAAACATGATCGAAGAACATGCCAGGGATGTGATTTCGGATGAGGAATTTAAGAAGGAAAGAGATTTGAGCAAAGATTTTCGAGTACGCTCCAAAGAGGAATTACTGTACTATCGGATCTTCAAGAAGTTTTTTGGGAACAAAGTGCCATTGGTTGAAATTGGTCGCACTCAACACGTTTAACTTTTTCCCTAAAAAATGAACATCGGGCTGCTGAAAAGTTCTAGCCATGCTAAATGACTCTTGTTTGATGTTCCCGAAGCAATAATGGCAAGATATAAAAAGGATCCAATCACAACTGAAGTCGTTGGTAACGCTTTTCAATCCATCGCCGAAGAGATGGGTGTCGCGTTGGTACGCTCGGCATATTCAACTAACATAAAAGAACGCCGGGATTGCTCTTGTGCAGTGTTTACCTCTGATGGGGGGTTGATATCTTTAGCGGAACACATCCCTATTCACTTGGGTTCCATGCAAGGGCTAATGACAAAAATTACCCAAAATCGGGACCGTTGGGAGCTAAGCCCCGAAGATGTCATTATCGCCAATGACCCCTACCGGGGTGGTGGTTCCCACCTGCCAGATATTGCTCTCATCAAACCTGTCTTCTATCAAGAGACGATGGTTGCTTTCGTAAGCAACATTGCTCATTGGTCTGATGTTGGTGGGCGCTCGCCCGGTGTTGGAACAGCTGGCGATTCCACCGAGATTCTGCAAGAGGGTGTTCGAATTCCACCAATACATATTGTTTCTAAAGGTCAGTTGCGTAACGACCTGCTAGATTTACTCTTGTTGAACATGCGAGATCGCCATGAGCGTTTAGGTGACTTTCAAGCACAAATCGCAGCACTGCAATTGGGGGAGCGTCGCCTGCACGAACTCTATGATCGCTATGGGAAAATTACTATAGGAAATAGTATTGCGGAATTACACGCATACAGCGAACGCCTTTTGCGAACAAAATTGAGAGAGATTCCTAAAGGTGTTTACTACTTTAAAGATCAGATGGATGATGACGGAGTCTCAAATTTACCTCTTGACGTTCAGGTATCTGTCTTGATATCACAAGGCGAAAAACCTACAATTACCTTCGATTTCACAGGTACATCTGCTCAGGCCGCAGGTGGGATTAACATGGTCTGGCCAGCATTATTGGCAACGGTTTTCTACTCGGTCAAAGCCATTATTGGGCCTGATATCCCTCTAAATGAAGGCTTCCAACGCCCGATACAAATTAAGGCTCCCGAGGGTAGCTTAGTCAACGCCAAAGCGCCAGCGCCCGTGGGTGGGAGGACGGATACATGTCAGCGAGTAGTGGATGCAATCTTAGGAGCTATGAGCCAGGTCATTCCCGAAAGGGTTGTTGCCGCTTCGAACGGAGCTACAACAGCGATCATCTTCGGCGGAACCGAAGCCCTTTCTGGCCATGACTTTGTATACGTAGAAGCTTTGGGAGGAGGGATGGGTGCGCGAGCATCCAAGGATGGCATGGATGGGGTTCAAGTGCATATCACTAATACGTCCAATTTGCCTATCGAAGCTATGGAGATGGAATATCCATTACGAGTTTTTCGCTACGAGTTGGTACCTGACTCCGGTGGACCTGGGAAGTATCGGGGAGGTTTATCCATCCGTAAAGACATCCAAGCCCTGAAGCCAGTGATCTTCGCCGCTCATTCTGACAGGCACCGCATTCCCCCTTGGGGATTGAAAGGAGGATTGCCTGGAGGATGCGGACGATTCCTATTAAACCCCAAATCACCAGAGGAGAAAACAATCCCTTCTAAAATTTCAGAAATATTAGTTGACGAGGGAGAAGTGATCAGCATTCGAACGGCTGGAGGTGGTGGCTTTGGCTCCCCTCTGGAACGAGATCCAGAGCTGGTGGCATATGATTGCCTTCAAGGTAAAGCCAGTTACCAAGAGGCCCGCGATCGCTATAGAGTGGCGTTGACTGAGGATGGAGCAGTGGATCAAAAAACTACATCTGCTCTTCGGAGACAGATGAATACAAGCAAGGGCAAATAGCCAATGCGCGCGGCGATTGATATAGGGGGTACGTTTACTGATGTTCTTCTCTATGATGAGGAAACAGACGCTTTGTGGGCAGCCAAGGTGCCATCCAGCACTCAACAACCTGCGCAAGCATTCATGTCGGGACTACATCTGGCACTGGCCTCTGCCAAGAGTGAGTTTTCTCAGGTTAGTGCATTGGTTCACGGGACAACTATTGTTACCAATACACTGTTGGAGGGAAAAATAGCCTCTGTCGGATTATTGGTTACGAAAGGATTTCGCGATTTGCTGGAAATCGGCCGGCAACAACGCCCTGCGTTGTACGATCTGATGGCTGATCGAAAAGCTCCGTTGGTACCCCGCCAAAGAGTGCGAGAAATTCAAGAACGAGTTGGCGCAGATGGAGAAGATATTATTTCATTGAATGTGGAAACTGCCAGAGATCAAATTCGAATCATCAAAGAATTAGGAGTCGAATCCCTTGCAATAGTTTTGCTTTTTTCCTTTTTCAATCCCGATAACGAAAATAGGCTTGGAGAACTCGCCCAGGAATATTTTCCTGAGCGTTCTATTTTTCTCTCCAGCCAAATATCTCCTGAATTCCGAGAATTCGAACGCGCCAGCACCACTGTGGTCGCAGCGGCTGTAGCTCCCAAAGTGCTCTCATATTTACAGGCGATCCAAGGAAATCTTGACGCACAGGGTTGGCAACGGGATAACCTATATATCATGCACTCTGGCGGAGGTACATTGCCGCCCCAAGAAGCGATGAGGAAGCCCCACACTATGATCGAGTCAGGGCCTGCGGCAGGGATCATCGCCAGCGCACAATTAGCCCAAAGGTTGGATTTGGAGCGGGTCATTGCCTTTGATATGGGCGGCACAACAGCCAAGGCAGGCCTGGTTTTAGATGGACATCCTTTATACTCTTCCGAGTATGAGGTGGGCGGGGAGATGCATCACGGAGGCCGAGCGCGGGGCGGCGGCTACCCCGTTCGGTTTCCCATGATTGACATTGCCGAATGCGGCGCAGGAGCAGGAAGTGTTGCCTGGATTGACTCCGGCGGGCACCTCAAAGTGGGTCCCAAAAGCGCGGGGGCGGACCCCGGCCCGGCTTGCTACGGAAAAGGTGGCAGTCGCCCCACGGTCACCGATGCCTATCTTGCGTTAGGATACCTAGACCCTGACTCTTTCCTGGAGGGAGAACTTTCACTCGATCCCGAGCTTGCCGCGCAAGCACTTTGTGAACACGTTTGTAAGCCCATGAATATGAACTTACAAGAAGCCGCGCAAGGTATTGTAACCATTGCAAATGCCAACATGCTACGCATCCTGCGACTAATATCAATAGTGCGTGGGCACGACCCACGGGATTTCACCCTGGTGGCGTATGGGGGAGCAGGCCCGCTCCAGGCGACAACCTTAGCTGAACAGTTAGCCGTTCGCCGTGTAATCGTTCCCCGTTTTCCTGGTTTGTTTTCAGCATTGGGATTGTTAAATGCAGATGTAACGACAGACTTTGTCGAAACGGTTATGCTCACATTGATACCGGAGAACTTGGATAACCTCAATGCTGCTCTCGATCGGTTGCGTGCCAAAGCGGATGCTTGGTTTCAACGAATGAATATGCCAGGCGGAAAGCGTATGATAAACGCATCCGCTGACCTGCGATACCTGCGCCAGAATTATGAATTGCGCATTTCATTGCCTGGAACTCACATCTCCATGGAGGACATCGCAACGATTCAAACACAGTTTCACGAATCGCATAAAGCCGAGTATGGACATAGTACGCCCGGTGAAATTATTCAAATGGTGTATTTGCGGATGCAGGCAATGATACCCTTGACCAAGCCTGACATAAAGCCTTTGGGTGATGAATATAGTGAGACAATTATCGCGACTTCTGATGAAAGCCGATTTATCTGGTTCCCTGGAGGAAAATTGAAATGTCAAGTGTATCAACGCGATGCCTTGAAACCAGGGCACACCCTTGAGGGGCCAGCCATCATCCAAGAAAAGGAAGCCACTACATTGGTCGAGAAACAATGGCACCTGAAAGTGGATCAGTTCGGCAATTTAGCGATTGAGAAGGATCAAGCCACTACCTTGTCTTAAATAACTGTAGTTACGCATTTTCGATTGAAAGCGATTAAGATAGGTGTATGGACA
>CAZCPP010000267.1:0-5909 GCA_964500655.1 uncultured Anaerolineaceae bacterium
GAAGTGCTTATGATGAACTCCAACTGCTCAAAGCCGCGTAACATCAGTTAAATAAATTATCCTCTGGGGATTGGGTAAGGAGCATATAGTTTATAGACACATCCCAATTAAAAATCAAAGTACAAAGATTGTGGATTCCTGTCCATCTAATTCATATTGGGCTTGTAACCTAAAGGTCTTAGGTTCCAGTCCTAGATTAGGGGTCTTAGATAGTAATTAAAAGCAAAAAGACACTGAAAAAGTGCCATTTTTACCATTGAGTAGCGGGGGACGGACTCGATACCCCATTCGGGGCACTTTACCCCATTCACCCTTTCCCCTCCGGGGACCTACGGCGGGTACAGGCGGGGCACTTACCTGTGACCTCCGGGTTATGCAATGCCACGAAGTGGTACGAAGTGCCGCGCAGCGGTATGTAATGCCGCAAAGCGGTGCACCGTGCCGCACCGGCTACGGTGCGGTGTGAGTTTAGCTGCTATTTTCGCTTGATTTCACGAACAATTTCGCCGTTTGAGCCTACTTTCAAGTTCGCATATCATTGCTCGTTTCTTCTTGTTTCTCCTGCCTCGTTTTCGATACCCGAACTACAGAGTGCTGCGTAAATATCTAAACTGACTCCTTGAATTACACAGGTAATTCACCAGATGCAAGTTTAGATAAATATGCAAAAAGCAGTAATGTCTAAACTTCAGGGAATTTCTTGTAAATTAATTCACATGGGTGTAAGATAATTAAGCAACATTGCCAGCCATCTTCCATGCAAGCGCAGAACATATTGCCAGGGTTTATCAATAAGGATATATCTCAGCTCTCACAATTTGACAGCGCTAACAATAAGCCACCACCTACAATCATAAGATTGGAGAGATAAATGAGCTACGGTTTCATGGGTCAGTTGCTACGCGTAGACCTTACCAACCACACAATCACAGTCGAGGAGATAAACCAAACGTGGGCAAAACAATACTTGGGGGGTGCCGGATTAGCTACAAAATACTTCTATGAGGAGGTTCCAGGCGGAGTTGATCCACTGGGATCAGAAAACAAACTGATCTTCATGACCGGCCCACTAACGGGTACCGCCTCTGCCAGCGCCAGCCGGTATTCGGTGGTAGCCAAATCCCCACAGACCGGTTTATGGGGGCAGGCAAATTCCGGCGGCAGCTTCGGCCCGGCTCTGAAGCGGAGCGGCTATGACGGGATTATCTTTGAAGGTGCCTCCTCTTCGCCAGTCACCCTGCAGATTATTGACGATAAGGCTGAACTGCTGGACGCCTCTCACCTATGGGGAAAGACCGTACCGGAAACTGATGATTCCCTGCAAGAAAGCATCTCACAAAAACTGACCGTGGCTGCCATTGGCCCTGCAGGAGAGAACCTGGTGGCCTACGCTGCGATCATGAATAACAAACACCGCGCCGCCGGACGCTGCGGGCTCGGCGCGGTGATGGGCTCCAAGAACCTTAAAGCGGTCGCCTGTGCCGGATCGCAACCGATCCAACTGGCGGACAAAAAAGGATTTCACGACGCCGCCACCAAGCAATTCGACCTGATCGATGAATCAATGCTCAAGGTCGGCTTCGACACCTTCGGAACCAACATGGTGGCAGATTTCGTCCATGTCCGAGGCGGCTATCCCACCCTAAATTGGCAGCAGGGAGTCTTCGAGGGCATTGATGATGTCAACGCCCAGGCAATCACGGATACCATATTTGTGGAGGGCACGCGCTGTTTTGCCTGCCCGATCACCTGCGGCCGGGGGACCGAGATCAAAGAAGGCAAATGGAAGGGGGAGGTGGGTGAAGGACCGGAATACGAGTCGACCAATACCCTGGGAAGCATGTGTGGTGTCTCTGATATCAACGCCATCACCAAGGCCAACTACCTGTGCAACGAATACGGGCTGGATACGATCAGCACTGGTGCAACCATCGCATTTGCGATGGAGTGCTTTGAAAAGGGGATCCTCACCAAAGAGCAGACCGGCGATCTGGAGATAACCTTTGGGGACGGGGAACTAGTTGTGGCATTGGTGGAAAAGATTGCCAGGCGCGAGGAAATCGGTGACCTGCTTGCAAAAGGAACTAAGGCTGTTGCTAAAAAACTCGGTCGGGGCAGCGAGAGGTTCGCAATGCATGTCAAGGGTCTGGAACTACCGGCCTACGACTCGCGCGCCGCCAAGATCACTGGATTGGGTTACGTATCCGCCAATCGTGGTGGCGACCACATGACAGGCTATATCCAGGGACCGACCTTCATGGATATTCCCTTCCTGATCGTAGATGATAGTAGCATTCGAGACCCGTTCCAGGCTAACCCGGAGGAAGCCCATGTGCTGGTTGACATGGAGAATGCCCTGACGGTCCTGGACGCCTTCGGGGGGTGCAAGTTTATGGGCATGCTGTTACCTGCTGATGAACTGCTTGACCTTTATGTGAAAGCCACAGGCTGGTCGATTACGATCGAGAACTTCCGTAAGGCGGGGGAACGAATCTATAACCTGACCCGGGCTGTTTGTATCAGGGAAGGCGCTTCCCGTGAGGACGACGTACTGCCAGAACGATTAATGACCCAACCGATACCGGGCGGTCCGGCCGAAGGGATGGTCAACGATCGGGAGATGCTCGAGTTGATGAAAGATGCCTACTACGACTTCCGGGGATGGGACCGCGCCACGGGTATCCCCACGGAGGAAAAACTGCGGGAACTGGATCTTGAGAACCTGGTTCCTGACCTGTGGGGCTGACAAGCAATAAATTGGAGTGAGGGCAATATGACATATTCGGAAAAGCCCTGGCTGAAAAGCTACAAGCTAGGACCGTACAATTTAAAGGAAAGCCTGGAGCCCTATCCAAAAGAACCGGTCTTCAAGGCGCTGGACGATGCCGCCGAGAATTACTCCGGGCAGACGGCCATCCTGTTTGAGGGGAAATCGATCAAGTATCGTCAGTTGAAGACTTTGGTGAACCGACTGGCATCTGGCATGACCAGACTGGGGGTTGAGAAAGGCGATCGGGTTTGTCTGTTCCTCCCCAACTGCATCGAATTCATCCTCAGTGATTGGGCTGTGATGAAAACCGGGGCAGTGGTTGTGCCAACCAGCATCCTGCGCACCGAAGAAGGTCTGCGCCATGAGGTCGGAAGGTCGGGTAGCCGATTGATCGTTTGCTCAGAAACGCAACTGAAAAAGGTTCTAGGCATCCGGGACCAGACTGATTTGGAGCACATCTTGCTCACCTCCCAGAACGGTTACGGGGGGCCCTTGAGGCAGAACTCGCTCCCAGAAGGTGTGCATGCGCTCACCGATATCATGGAACAGGGGGAGGACGCCCCTCCACAAGTAGAAATTGATCCGGAACATGATCTGTGTGAACTGGGCTTTACCGGGGGCGCAACGGGTGTACCCAAGGGAGTCATGGTCACCCATGCGAATCGCTATAGCTGTATCATGCAGGGTTTACCCTGGCTGATGGAGCCGATGTTACGCGGTTTCGCTGGCAAAGCCTCGGTTCTGGTCGCAGTTCCGTTGTTCCACACTTATGGACATTATGTTTACCAGTCTGCTGCGTATCTGGGTATGCGTGCGATCGTACTGCTTGACCCACGGGATACAAACTTGATGGCCAGCACCATCCAGGAGTTCCGTCCGTTTCTGATCACAGGTGTACCCACCCAGTTCATGCGCATCGCACAAGAGAAATTGCCCCGATTGAACTCCATGTTCCTGAGCGGCTCTGCTCCCCTGCCAGTGGAAGTTTCCAGAGCAGTCCAACAAAAGACGGGTATGCCGATCTCAGAAGGCTATGGACTCACCGAAACCTCGACTGTAGCAACCATGAACGTTTCTGCCTTCTCCAAGATTACCGGCTTCATGCAAAAGGAAAAGTTCGGCATCGGGATCCCCACCCCGGACACGGAGTGCAAGCTGGTCGATCCGGAAACAGGCGAGGAAGTGCCGCTGGGTGAGCCGGGAGAGATCGTGCTGCGCGGCCCGCAGGTGATGAAGGGCTACTGGCCAGAAGCAGGTTCTGGGCTGACGGAGACCGGCTGGCTGCACACCGGGGACATCGCCATGATGGATGAAGATGGCTATCTGCAGCTTGTCGACCGCATCAAGGACATGGTCAACATCTCGGGGATGAAGGTGTACACCACCCATGTCGATGAGGTCTTGTTCGCTCATCCTGCGGTTCTGATGGGGGCCGCCTTCGGGGTGCCAGATCCCGAGGTACCCGGGAGCGAGCGGGTTATGGCTGTGGTTCAATTGAAGGATGAACACAAAGGCAAGGTGTCCGAAGCCGAAATGATCGCGTACTGCAAAGAAAAACTCCCCCCCTACGCCGTGCCGAAAACCATCGAGTTGCGTGAGGAGCTGCCGCTGACTGTGACAGAAAAGGTGTTCAAAAAAGCCTTGAGGGACGAGGTGATTGAAAAGACCCAGGCCCAATCTGAGAAATAAAGTTTGAAGAAAACAAGGAGAGATAAATGACAATCCGATACTGCTCGCCAGAATGGTTGGAAGAGAGCGCGAAACTGTACCTCGCCACTGACCGCTTTGAAAACGCACTCCAAAAGGTGACCACGAAAATCTTCTATCGCATTACCGCTGAACCCGCCTGGGGCATCGAAAAGGATATTATTTTCGGCGCCGAGGTCGAAGAGGGGAAACTGCTAGAACTGTCCTTCCAAAGTGAAGCAGAAACTCAAAAAAGAGCTGACTTCATCCTGGCAGCCACCCCCCAAGTCTGGAAAGGTGTTCTACGTAAAGACAAAAAGTTTATCTCAGAGTTCATGTTGGGAAAGATCGCTTTGGAGGCAGGCAGCAAGCCGGGACTGCTGAAGATTACCCCGTATGCCAACCATTTCGTTGACGCCCTGACTCAGTTCGAGCTCCAGTTCCCGGACGAGATGTCTGCAGAGGAGCTGGAAGCCTACCGAGCTGACCTGTCCGAGTTCCGGGAGAAGGCCGGCGTTTAGGCGGATATCCTGAGTTATAGATTTGATCATCAAAGTAAAGGGCTACCTAACCTACAGGGATGTGATCGGACAGCGCGAAATCGAGAAACGCGACGATGTCCCGGTCACCTTTCTCGATTTCATCCGCGAGCTGGCGGCTGAGACTCCCGGTGAGCATGGCCGCGCGTTGTTTGACGATGAGGCCGGCACGATAGGACAGTCGGTGGCGATCATGCTCAATGGAGTTCACAATAACCACTTGCCTGACAGGTTAGATACAGTGTTGAAAGATCAGGATGAAATCGCTGTATTTCCGCCTGGAGCAGGTGGTTGAGAAGACAAGCCAATCCCTTCCCTGTAGGGCTCATACCCTGCGGGTCATAGGTTTAGCTGCTAATTTCGCTTGAATCCAAACAAAAAAGGCACAGTAAAAGTGCCTTTTTTAGTAGCGGGGTACGGACTCGATACCCTATTCAGGGCACTTTACCTCATTCACCCTTCGGGGACAGGCGGGGCACTTACCTGCGACCTCCGGGTTATGAGTTTAGCTGCTAAATCCGCTTGATTTCACGAACAATTTCGCCGTTTGAGCCTACTTTCAGGATTGTGGTTCTGAAATGCTCGGCAGACTGCGGTGGCATTTTATTTCGGGCCAGATTATATCATTCAAATCCAATTCGGATTAGGACCTTGAATATGCGCCCCAGAACATGATCAGGCCCAATAGACCGAAGCCCGCTGCCTGAGCCAGGTGCATTCCCACAAATCCTTCAACAGACATGATCCCTATATAAATGCCAGAGGCCAGCAATCCACCAATGGCGATGATGGCAAATAACCATCTCGGGAACGATCTTTTTCTTGAGGTTTCCATTTTATTCTCCTTCGTATTATTTTCTTACTAACCTTGCACTTTAAGAACTAGACAGAGCCAATTGACTGCATATCTGCTC
>CAZCPP010000268.1:0-5877 GCA_964500655.1 uncultured Anaerolineaceae bacterium
CAAGTCCCGGTCTACGAAGTTGTTTGACCCCATTCGTTTTTATATGCCGCCCCTCACCATCAGTCAAATTCGTGTCAATTCGTGCCAAAAGATTCCGCTACCAATCGCTTTGCGTGCCTACGGCATCACGAAGGTTTTTAAGCTTTTTCTCTTCTCCCAAAAAAATCCGAGCAAATTCGTGCTAAATTAGTGCAATTCGTGGCAAGAAAAAACAGAGTGAAATAATGCCTGAACTCATCTTCAAAGAACTCTCTTACGCAATCATCGGCGCTGCTATGGAAGTCCACCGTATCCTCGGCCCCGGCTTCCTTGAAGCAGTCTACCAGGCCGCCCTAGCCCACGAACTCACCCTGCGCGGCATTGCCTTTGAACAGTATGTCAAGCTCCCCGTCTCCTACAAAGGCGAACTCATCGGCGACTACGAAGCCGACTTTGTCATCGAGGGTAAGATCATCTTGGAACTCAAAGCTGTCACCAACCTGCACCCCCGCCACGAAGCACAAGCCATTCACTATCTCACCGCTACCGGCTTCAAACTCGCCATCATCCTAAACTTTGGCACTCCCTCTCTAGAACACGAGCGCATCGTAAAATAAATCTCTGCCACTAATTACACGAATCGCCACAGGCGTGCCTTCGGCATCACGAAATGGTTTTCTAAAATTTGTGCCAATTGGTGCAATTCGTGGCAAAGAAATAATTCGTGACATTCGTGGCAAGAAAAAAATTAGTGCAATTCGTGGCAAAAAATTCGTAGTTACAACCCCACACCTGCCCCGAAAGCGATAATCACAATTACCTGGCAAAGCTGGAACTACGCCTTACAGAACTCGATCGCTGCCTGCGGATTGCGTGCGAGTTGCTGGAAGGTGTTTTAGAGCTGCACAGGGCAGGGACGGATCTCGACCCGATGTTGATCGAGCGGATCGAGCTGCTTGGGGTTCATAAAAGTATTATTTCCCGCGTTCACTGCACAGATGATCGTGGGGTAATCGTATAGTTCCACTGTGGGCAGACTTTATGAGCTTGGATATTGAGTGCGTCCATTTCAGAATCAGGTACTTTTACACCTATTTCGTATGTTTCTGTGACAAGATGCGCCTGCACAGATAAACCAGTTTGTGTGCGAGTATCATTGATATAGTACAAGACATCTTTAAAGGTGCGTAGAGGACAACCAGCCCAAGTTTTGCTGATCTCACTGAACAAACAGTGTTCAATAGGATTCCATTTGGAAGCTCCTCTTGGGTAATGACAAACTGTGACAATAAGTCCAAACGCATCAGCAACTTTTTGTTGCAGGTCACGTTTCCACACCCGGGAGCGGTGGCCATTGCTCCCACCGCTGTCGGCTTCAATCATCAAAGAAGTCACGTTCGGATAGCGTTGAAGCAATTCTGTCCGACACCAAGCAGCAATGTTATCGACTGCGAAAGTCGGTGTATCACTCGATTGTCCAACATAGACCGTTCCGTGGTTGTATTGCTGATCATAAATACCATAAGGTACAGCACGTCCAACCGCAGAACTTGGGAAGTCATGAATATTTACAATTTCTGGCAACTGACACCAAATCTGCCCTGAGTTCATGAAGTTACCCACCAATTCTTTCTTCTTGGTATCTACGCTAATCACTGGCTGTCCTTGCGCTTGATGTTTGTCTCTTTGGCTCTGAAGATGCTTGAATTGTTGATCACGGTCAGGGTGTTGCTTGCTTGCGCGTTGTTTTGAATTGGACTTCAAAGAATAGTCGTTCTGTTTTAGCAAACGGCTAATCACAGGTAAACTAACACCATGACCTTGTTTGTCAAGACGCTCTTGAATATCTGCTAGGCGACAGTTGAGCCATTTGTGGCTACCTGTCGGATATCCTGCTGTATGAGGGGATACGACATCCAGTAATGTTGATTCTAATGCCGGATCTTTTTTTCAGACAGTGGACGACCTCCACCTTCTTGGCGTTGCCGATCAGGAGGTAGGCCATCTAGTTCATTGCCTAACTCTCTTCGCCCACGCCGGATGGTTTTCTCATCCATCCCCGTGATCTTAGCCAGTTGGCGATCACTTGGACTGTCTAGCTGTTGTGAATACAGCCCAAGATACCACCGTCGTTGCGGCTCATTTAGACGACTGAGAAATAAGTTCATCTGTTGATGTTGGAATGTTACGGCAGTATCATTTCCGTCTCTACACTCATCACATCCACATTGATAGATTTTGTTCTTTGTTGTCATATTATTGCTGCCCGTTCATGATTTCGATTACTCAATTATACATGCGCGGGAACTTGTTCTTTTATGAACCCTTAGGGATGAAGTTCATTCTGCGGTGGATAGGCCTTTGTAGGGCTGCGTACCCTACGGGTACAATAAGTTCGCCGCATCCAAGGTCCCAAAAAAAACCATCTATGAAAAATATTTTGATCACCGGCGGTGCTGGCTTCATCGGCTCCAACTTCATCCACTACCTGCTCAAGGTCGAACCCGATGTACACATCATAAACCTGGATGCGCTGACTTATGCGGGTAGCCTGGAAAACCTAAAGGATCTACCCGACCCTGAGCGCCACACCTTTGTCAAGGGCGATATTTGTGACCGGGAACTGGTGGACAAACTACTGCGCCAGCACCAAATCGACACAGTAGTACATTTTGCCGCCGAATCGCACGTTGACCGCTCGATCCTGGGGCCGGAGCAGTTCATCCAAACCAACGTTTTCGGCACCTTCACGCTGCTGGAAGCCGTGCGTGAATACTGGCTAGCAGAACAGCCCTTTCCCCTGGAACAGGTACGCTTCCACCATATCTCGACCGATGAAGTCTTTGGTTCTCTGGAACCTGATGATCCACCTTTTACTGAAACCACCCCGTATGCGCCCAATTCCCCATACGCGGCTTCAAAAGCTTCCAGCGATCACCTGGCGAGGGCTTACCACCACACTTACGGCCTGCCGGTGACGATCAGCAATTGCTCGAATAATTACGGGCCGTACCAGTTCCCGGAGAAATTGATCCCCTTGATGATCTTGAATGCCCTGGAAGGGAAGCCTTTGCCAGTGTATGGGGATGGGCAGCAGATACGGGATTGGCTGTACGTGAAAGATCACTGCGAAGCGATCTGGCGCATTTTACGAGATGGCAACTCTGGGAAAACGTATAACATCGGCGGGGATAACCAGCCGACAAATATCGAGATCGTCCAGGCCTTGTGTTCCATCCTGGACGAACGACTACCAGACTCTTTTCACACCCCACACAAGGCGTTGATACAGTATGTAACCGACAGGCCGGGCCATGATCACCGTTATGCCATGAATATCGCCAAGATTGAGACCCAATTGGGGTGGCAGCCAGATGAAGCATTGGCTAGCGGTTTGCGCAAGACGGTGGATTGGTATCTTGCCAACCCGGATTGGGTCTACGCTATTCGCCGGGAGATGGATTACCAGGGCTGGTTGGAGAAGAACTATACAGAAAGGGATATAACAGTATGAAAGGTATCATCCTGGCAGGAGGTAGAGGTACTCGCTTATATCCATTGACTCTTGGTGTCAGCAAACAGCTACTCCCTATTTACAATAAGCCATTAATTTATTACCCCCTATCTATCTTGATGCTTGCGGGCATTCGCGATATCCTGATCATAACTACGCCCAAGAACTTATCATCGTTTCAGGATTTATTGAGAGATGGCAGTCACTGGGGTTTGAGCTTCGAATATGCTGTTCAAAATGAGCCAAGAGGTATTGCTGATGCATTTATCTTGGGACAAGATTTTATTAATCATGAGCCAGTTTGTTTGATTTTAGGTGACAATATATTTTATGGTGAGGGTTTGTGGAAGTTGATGCAGGAATCAGCCAAACTATCAAAGGGTGCTATGATATTTGGATATCGTGTTCATGACCCTAGTCGACATGGAATTGTTGAATTCGATGAGAAAGGAAAAATTATTAGCCTTGAAGAAAAACCTGAAGTGCCTCGATCTCTATATGCTGTACCAGGTTTATATTTCTATGATGCTCAAGTTGTCGATATTGCTTCCAACTTGAAGCCATCTCAGCGTGGTGAGTTAGAGATTACTGACTTGAATCGGGTTTATCTTGAACAAGACCAATTGCGATTGGAGGTATTTGGACGTGGTATTGCCTGGTTAGATGCTGGTACTCATGCGACTCTGTTGCAGGCAGGCAATTTCATTCAAGCTGTTGAGGAGCGTCAGGGGGTCATGATATCTTGTCCTGAGGAAATAGCTTATCGCATGAAATTTATTAACTCTGAACAGTTACATCACCTGGCAAGGGCAATGGATCATAATCGTTATGGCGAATATCTATTGCGCTTATTAGAAGAAACTTCTGGATGAAACTTAATAATATTTGTATTCTTGGACTGGGTTATATTGGCCTCCCCACTGCAGCTATGTTTGCTACCCATGGCTTCAAAGTCACCGGTGTTGACGTCAACGACCGGGTTGTTCACGCCCTACAAAACGGCGAGATCCACATCCACGAACCCGGCCTCAAAACCCTCGTTCAGGCTGCTTTTGGCTCCGGCAACCTGCAAGTGAGCAAAGAACCCCAAACTGCTGACGCCTTCATCATCGCCGTTCCGACCCCTTTTCAAGAAGAAATCGTCCAAACTAACGACGGCATCCAGTACAAGAAAGCCGATATGCGCTATGTGGTCTCAGCTACAGAAGCCATTCTCCCCCACCTGCGTCCCGGCAATCTGGTCATCCTGGAATCAACCTCCCCACCCCGCACTACTGTCGACCTGGTGCAACGCATCCTGGAACGCAGTGGATTGAAAGCCGGTGAAGATTTCTACCTTGCCTACTCCCCTGAACGAGTGTTGCCAGGCAAGATATTGTACGAATTGGCCCATAACGCCCGGGTGATTGGAGGTGTGAACCAGACATCGGCGGAAAAAGGACGGGAACTTTACCGTTCGTTTGTGGAAGGCGATATTTTGATCACCGACGCCACCACCGCCGAGATGACCAAGCTGATGGAAAACACCTACCGGGATGTCAATATTGCTCTAGCGAACGAGTTCTCCAGGATAGCAGAACGGATTGGCTTTGATGTCTGGGAAGCTATTGAACTGGCCAACCACCATCCGAGAGTAAATATACTACGTCCCGGTCCGGGTGTGGGTGGGCATTGCATTAGCGTGGATCCCTGGTTTATAGTGGAAAAGGCACCTGATGACACTAATCTGGTTCGGCAAGCACGCAAAGTAAACGACGGTCAACCGGAATTTATAGTAAAGCTAGTTGAACGAGCGCTAAACGGCTCGTTAGAAGGAAAACATATTGCTGCTTTAGGTTTGGCTTATAAATCTGATGTGGGCGATTTTAGGGAAAGTCCAGCGATAGAAGTGTTTCGCTTATTGCATGAAGCTGGTGCAAAAGTGCGGGCTTTTGATCCTCATAAGCTGGAAGAAAATATCCCCGGAGTTTTGACTGTTCCTACACTCAAAGACGCAATTAGTGGAGCCGATTTATTGCTCCTACTGGTAGCACATTATCAACTCCTGGCATTAGAGCCAGAAAATGTGGCCTTATTTTCCTCAGCCCGGATAATCGTGGATGCAGTTCATGGCTGGGAAGCTCCAAAATGGGAAAATGCCGGTTTTCGAGTTTTCCAACTAGGGAAACGGTGATACATATGACATACAAATTACATGTTACATGGGATTCCAAGGTTTTTGGGTGAACGAAAACACAATTAATCAAATAAGAACGCAGAAAATAATAATTATAATTGTTGCGTTACTAATCATGATAGTTACATTTGATTTATCAATCTGGGATAAATCGCAATCTGATAAGAACTTTGATTCTTTACATAGAAAAGCAGAAACAATGGTTGAT
>CAZCPP010000269.1:0-5853 GCA_964500655.1 uncultured Anaerolineaceae bacterium
AAACTACGTCTCTGTCAATCCTATGGCTTTTCAAAATACCTTGACAAAGTCATAGGATTCGCAATGACATCTTGACGGCTTGATTTTTACGGCGTCACCCAATCATCAAATAGCTCTGTCAGGTCACAGTTGCAGTGCTCCTCGGCTAAAGCCTTTAAATTCTCTCCTGTTCCAATCCCCCAGGAATTTCTGACCATATAATCCTTCAAGAAAAGTTCAAACACGTCAGCACCCATTTCCTCGCGCAAGGCTTCGAAAAAGAATGGCCCGCGACCGTATACGACCGGGCTATAACTTGATCCGGGATAATCCGCAACCGGCTTGCCAATCGGGATCGGTTGGCTGTCGACTCTTGACCAGCGAAAGTAAAGATATTCTTCAAAGCCTCTTGCGCCGGCTCGACCATGTTGATCAATGTAGTATTGCCAGGTCATAAATTGCGTCAGCGATTCATCCAGCCATGGCTCGTCAAGCTGATCGTTCCCCACCAAATTGTAAAACCATTGATGCCCGGCTTCATGTACCGCAGTTGATCCCATCAAAACAGGATTAGGTGTGCCGTAGGACGAGCCGTCCAGGGGATACATAATTTCATTTAGAACGATAATGCCCGGAAATTCGATCCCTAGTGCACCAGTGGGAGTCGCAACGATGTCATACTCTGTATATGGATAGGGAATGAAGGTATTCTCAAAAAACTCGAAAGCCGAGATCGAGACCTCGATGGCCATTTGCGCACCTGCATGCATGTCGTCGGGCGCATAACTATTAAAAGTGACCTTGCCAACCGTTTGACTAATGATTTCATAGTTTTCGCTGGCAGCCAGGAAGAAATCTCGAGCGGGACCCGCAGCATACGTGACGATCTGCCTGCTACCATTATCTTCACGGCTGATCTCACGCCCCGCGCCGGCCAGCACTAGTTCTTCTGGTGCGTCAACGGTGACGATAAAGAAGCTGGCGTCTGCATAGGTGGGGTCGCCTTTGTTGGACGGAATCTCGGCGTTCCAGCCCTCATCGTTATAGACTGCGATCAATGGATAAGCGTGTGCCAGGGCAAGCACACCATCATAGTATGCAAGAAGGCCGTAGAAGGTGTCCACTTCGGTAGGAACCACTACCGAAAAACCAATTTTCATATCCAGGCTATCACCGGGCTGCAGGGGCTGATTTAGCGGAACACGCATAAGGCTGTTTTGTAGTTCGTAGCTCGGTTCAGCGGGTTGACCTTCCACTTGCACGGTAGCAACCGTCATCTCACCACCCAGAACGTTGGGCATCAGGCGAAAGAGGATCTCATCTAAGGGAACTGATTCGCGATTGGTGTAGCGCACGTTTTCCACACCCTCCACGCTCACAATGTCATCTTGAATCGTAAACTCAATGGTGTAGAAACTGGCCTCTGATAGGTCATCCGACAGATGCTGCTGGTCTTCGATCAGCCCTGCGCGAAAAAGTGCAAAAACATCATTCTCAGCGGAAACGCCAGGGTTTTTCGGAGCCACTGCTGATGTAGCTGGCTTGGATAAAGTAGACTTGTCTTCCTGGCTTGGTTTAACTGAGGCCGGTTGGCAGGTACTGAATAACATAGCACTTAAGATGAGCCACCCGAAATTTTTATTCATGAAAGGGTTCCTCCTGATCGCATTTCTTGGTTGTCCTCATCTTAGCAGAAATGCAAACAGGTGGCATGCGTATGCAGAGGGGTTTTTAAATTCAGTAAATCACAGATACCAGTTGTCATTGCCCCGCTATAGTACGGCGGGGTTGCGAGGAGCATTCGTTGCGACGAAGCCCTGGCCCGTCGGCCAGGACGGGCAATCTCCACCCAGGAGGGGACGGCCTTCTCGCAATGACATCAAATTCGTGATTTACGGGAATTTAGTTTTCCACAATAAAGGAAAGGGTTTTATCAAGTACGTCTTTCTTGCTCAGTCCGTCGGTATCAATAATTAAATCTGCGTGGGCTAAGGCGTGCGAAAGACGGCGCTGCTGCTCATCGTAATCGGCTTCAGTCCAGTGGATCATATCGATGCGCCTGTCGCGAGTGATCGGGAAAGATGCTTGCAGGAAGATCAATACATCCGGATTGGTGAGCCGTTTCCACATATCTTTCACGTAGGAGTGTTCTTGCGCGATATGCCGTGTGGAATACCCCAGCGAATCGAGCGCCTCGGTTATTGTAGTTTTCCCCGAGCCACATGGACCCACAACGCCGATCAACGGAGAGTCACTGGCTGTCATGAATTAATTGATGCAGGATATCCGGCCGGCCCAAAACAGCCACAATGTCGTTTCCAAGGATGGGATGCGCGTCGATAGGGTGAAAATTTGAGTTGCCATCATGACGCACCAGGATAATGCTGGCGTTGTATCCATCCTCAACCGAACCGACAGTTTCACCATCCAGCATACTGCCGGGATTAATGTGTATGCGTGCCAGGCTGAGCGCCTCACCCTCGATGCTGACCGGGCGCGTAATCTCGGAATCGGTGGCCGAAGCTGCAAACGCTGGAGCCGCTAACCCTGTACCACTAATGGCATTGAAACCAAACTGATCTGTAAGCGCATGCGCGAAATCATCATCGAAAATACGGATAATGACACGAATATTGGGATTCAAACTGCGGGCTTTCAGTGCAACTTTCAAGTTGAGCGCATCATCTTGAACACACAAGATAATCGAAGTCGCTTTATGAACTTCCGCTGCTTTCAAGGCAGACTCGCGGCTGGCATCATCATGAATGATGGGAATATCTAATTCCTGAACTGCGGAGATTAAATCCGCAGAAGGATCCAATTCGATGACAGTCATGGGTTGATTCATGGCTCCATTAAGATGTTGAACGACGTGGAAGCCCAGGTGTCCCAAGCCAACTAAAATATGGTGATTATCTAGTGTAGAAGCAATTGCCATTTCCCATTCCTTACTTCGCGCGCGACGATTGAAGAATAAGTACCCAAAGTCGGCCAGGCCAAAGGCCAGAGTGCCGATGCCAATCAAAGGCATTAGAAAGAAAAATGCCTCTAAAAAAGGGCTGTGTGGAAATTCCCCCGAGGGTTGCAAAAATGCAAGCGTTAGAACAATGTAGATCGCTTCGCTCAGGTTTTGGACGGGTTCACCAACTCGCGCAGCGATTGTGAAGTATAGAACCCCACCTCCAATAATTGCCAGCAGAAACACTCCCAGTGCGGTGCGAAACTCTCTTAGTAGAAGCATAGTGTCTCGCAAGGAAGCGCGAAACACGCCTTGTCTCGATCTACGCAATATTCTCCACTATCGAAGGGGCAGGCGTACACTCATACGCCGAACCTGATCTTCTTCTCGTGCATCGACTTTCACCACTACCACGCTGATATCATCCGCCGGGCGATCATTATCCAGGCTAAAAGCGTGCTGTAAGAGACCGTCCGCTAATTGTTGTGGCGCAGGGTCTTGATTTTCAAGCATGGCTTGAATAACAGTACATACATCCATTGGCTGGCCACGGCGCTTTCCGGCGTGCGTCAGGCCATCCGTGTATATAACGACGCTTAGTCCGGGTGTTATTTTTACTTGGGTGATGACTGGCCGAATTCCCCGCCGAACGCCGAGAGGTGAACTTTCGGTATCCATATAATCAACCTGATCGTCCTGGCATATGAAAATCGGTGAGGGATTGTTACGTGATAATACTACCGTGTTGGTTTCAAGATCGATGGAAGCAATGTTGAGGGTGCAAGACACTTTGCCGTTTTTCTCTGTATATAACGCGTCTGATGCCGCCCGGGCTGCAGCGCCATCCCGGACCCCTTCGGCCAGTAAGCCAATTACTTTGCGCACTACCATTAAAGAGACTGCTTTGGCTCCTCTCCCGGATGTTTGCCCGTCGGCAAGCACGACCGAAACGCCACCATTGGGACGTTCAACGACTTCAAGCGTGTCGCCACTTTCGGAGGAAGCGTATTTGTTGATCTTGGCAGCCGCAATTTGAACTTCCATGTAGTTATTCTACTTTGTTTCAGGCTTGACGTCATCCCTTGAACCCGCTATAATTCGCGGGCTTACATTAGAAAATTCGCCGGGCATTTGCCCGGCATGTTCTTGGTAGAAGGAGAAAGATATGGCCCCACAACCGAAGCGGAAAATATCTAAAGGCCGCCGCAACCGCCGCCGTGCTCACCACGCACTTCCGGCAAAAAAATTGATTTCATGCAGTAATTGCGGCTCCATGCGATTACAACATACCGTGTGCTCTAATTGCGGGCACTACCAGGGCCGTGAAGTGATCGAGATCGATAAAGAAAAGTCTGAATAGAGACCCCCAGCGAGCCGTGACCAACACGGCTCGTTTGTGTTTAACGGGGAGAGGTGAATTATGATACTTAATCAGAAAACAACAGCATTACTATTTCCTGGGCAGGGCTCTCAATTTGTAGGTATGGGTGGAGAATTAGCGGCTGAACATTCGGTTGCTAAAGATATTTTAAACCAAGCAGATGATTTGATAGGCATCTCAATTTCTGAATTTATGATAAATGGACCCAAAGATGAGCTGAATGATACCATCAACACCCAGCCGGCATTATACATTCACTCGATTGCTGCGCTACGTGTCTTCGCGCATCTGTATCCGGATTTTGAACCTGCTTCCGTAGCTGGGCATTCACTCGGTGAGCTATCGGCTGTCACCGCGGCTGGAGCATTGCCTTTTGAAGATGGCGTACGCCTGGTTCGAATACGCGGCGAATTGATGAAACGCGCCGGGGAGCTGTCTCCTGGGGGCATGGCGGCTATCCTGGGATTGGATATTCCCACCTTGGAAAGGGTTTGTAGGGATGCAAGTGTTGGTGAGGAAGTTGTGCAAGTGGCGAATGATAATTGCCCCGGGCAGGTGGTTATTTCGGGCGCAAAGGCCGCCGTAGATCGTGCCATTGCGGGGGCCAAGGAGGCTGGCGCGAAACGGGGAATCCCATTGGCGGTGAGCATTGCAGCGCATTCACCTTTGATGGATACTATTCAAAAAGAATGGAATCGGGCTGTTGATGCCTGTACGATTACGGACCCGAAAATTCCAGTCGTTGGCAATGTGGGGGCAAAGGCGATGACCAGGGCAGATGAATTACGTGCTGACATTAAAGCACAAATGCAGTCGCGTGTGCGTTGGACTGAGTCGGTGCTGGAAATGTTGAATTCTGGCATGCAGGCATTTGTCGAGGTCGGAAGCGGAAGTGTTTTGCTTGGTTTGATCCGTCGAATAGAATCCAGTTCGTCGGGATACCCCCTTGGAATCCCATCGGATTTTCTTAATCTAGAGAACTAATTTTGGAAGATACCTGCTATACTTTTTTAGGAGGCAATCATGCGTGAAGGAGAAGGAGCTGACCAAGCAATCAGCAAGCGCATACAGCGTGTGCAGGAAGAAATCATAGGGAACGAAGCGCTGGGTGGCGGTGCACTTGATGAAGTTGGTGCCAGCGAACTTCTTTCTTTGGGTTTGAAAAGCGCGGAAGGAATCGCATCCTCGACAGAAGGTATGGACGATGATTCAGCTGAGCTTTCTATGGCTGATCGCCTGAAATCTTTGCGTAAGTTGATGCGCCATTTGGGACGATTATTAGGCGAAGGGAAAAATATGGATACCGAGGGACGCCTTTGGCTTTGGAGAAGTGTACAAAAACATGCACGCTTATTGTACGGTGAACAAATAGAACTTCCAGCAGTAGATGAAATAATGGGGCGCCTAATTAAGGGCGAATCTACAGCGGAAATCATCATTAGTATTCATGAGATGTTTGAAAACTAGGAAAAAGAATGAATTACTTTGGTTTTCCCTAACTGGGGAGGGGAAAAGAAGGACAGAGTAGATGTTT
>CAZCPP010000270.1:0-5840 GCA_964500655.1 uncultured Anaerolineaceae bacterium
TTTAGATGCGGTTTCGTCCTCTCAAATTTTTCCTTCGACATCTATGCTTCTCCTTTTCCAACAAGAGTGCTTTTCGTCAGCAACTGAGCCCACGATGGGATTTGAACCCATGACCTCATTCTTACCAAGAATGTGCTCTGCCACCTGAGCTACGTGGGCTTGTCATGCTGCCGGGCTACCCCGGTAAGCGCCAAAGCAATGCTCCGGCGCAAGTACCGGAGCATTGTTCCGGCACAAGTGGGCGGTGACGGATTCGAACCGCCGTAGGCTTCTGCCAGCTGATTTACAGTCAGCCCCCGTTGGCCACTTGGGTAACCGCCCGAGATAGGTTGTCTAGTGTTTCATTTAGCCCACTAGTCGCTTGGCCCCTCGCAGGGCGACGAGACCAACCGACCAACTGGCAAATGGAGCCGACGACGAGAATCGAACTCGTAACCGCTCGCTTACAAGGCGAGTGCTCTGCCGATTGAGCTACGTCGGCAATTAAGCAGGCGAATTATACCAAAGGGTATATACGCTAGCAAGGTTCAGACAATTAAATTGCTCCCGGAGGCCAGGAGCACACGAGTCGGGAGTCTATCAGGAAACAATCTCACCGTCAAGCATCTTACAAGTGGATTCTCAGAAGATTTTGAATTTCATGACTTGACAGGAGGTGGGAGTGGAGGTATTATTAGAACATATGTTCTAATAATATATTGGTAACTCCCTATGGATACCTCCCTACACAACTTCTCCCTGATGCTCGAAACCCTGACCGAACTGCAGCCCGAGATCCAGGCGGCTCAGGCCAAACCCGTTCCTGCTGCCCCTTCCCTGGCGGATTCACTCTCCGAGCTTGGCCCCCTACCACGAGAAGCGTTGCTCCTGGGGCTCGCATCAGATGGACTACCCGTGCTGCTCAACCTGCACGATCCACATCCAGGTCCGCTGTTGATTGCAGCCGATCCGGGTGTAGGCAAGACAAACCTGCTGCAGATGACTGCCCAGGCAGCTTCAGAGATGCACACGCCCTCAGATGTGCAGTTCGGTGTCATCACCAATTACCCCGATGAGTGGGGGCATCTGAAGGATCGCGAGCATTGCGTGGGTATCTTCCCCACCTACCACGATTCCGCGGTTGACTATCTGAGCTCGCTCTCCGGATGGGCGCATGCCAACAAGGGGGGGCGGCAATCCATCCTGCTCTTGATCGATGATCTGGAAAGCATGAACGATCTTGACTTTGATGTTCGTCAGACCTTGCGCTGGTTGTTATTGCGTGGGCCCTCCAGGCGGGTGTGGCCGATCATCACGATGAATGCTCAACGGGTCTCGCAGGTTGAAGACTGGTTGGAGGCCTTCCGCACGCGCTTCTTCGGACAGATCCGGGATGATCACATGGCAGACAAATTGACAGGTATTCCCGGTTCGACCTTGCATCACCTGCAAGCTGGATTGCAGTTTGCTTTGCGAGAGGGGGACGAGTGGCTCAAGTTCTGGATTCCGAATGGTCAGAAAGAAGGTGTGCAGTGAATACTGGTATGTTGTGGTTCGACAATGATCCTAAGACCGCGCTCGCAGCCAAGATCGAGCGGGCTGTAGAGTATTATCGCAAGAAGTATGGGCATAGGCCGAACCTGTGTCTGATCCACCCGAGTGCATTGGAAAACCCCAAAAAGGAAAAGGGTTCGAACCCTGGAAACAATAAGAGTGGGATTACGGTACGGCCCTATCAGCCGGTTTTACCAGGGCACTTGTGGATCGGTGTTGAAGAAAAGAATTACGGAGTGCTGCGTAAGTAATCAAACCAATCCCCGTCGATTTCGAGCCATATAGTACAAGCAAGTGCGAGATTTTTTGCAATAAGCAGTGGCAAGGTGGTTGATAAGTGGATTACCCTGTCTAATCCCATTTCCTCCCTGCATGAACCTCCCGTAACTATTGGCTGCGGGAGGTTCGAAGTTAACCAATTGCTACAACAAATGCCACTGTATGGCTCTGGCTATGGCTCAGACTGAGTGACCAACTCGCTAGCCCAATCTCATCTGACTTTTTGGCAGCCTTCCCATGAAGATGTAGAACTGGCGCATCCTGGTCATCACCTAGAATCTCGATCTCTTTCCACTCGACATCCCCAATTCCACAACCTAAGGCCTTAGCAACAGCTTCTTTGGCTGCAAATCGGCCCGCCAGAGACTCAATTCGTTTGCTGCACAACTCAAGTTCGTCAGATGTGTAAATCCGCTCAAGGTAGCGTTTCCCATGCCGGGATATCACTCCCTCGATACGAGATATTTCAATCAAGTCAACGCCAGTTCGCAATATCATGTCGATTTCACCTGAACCGCTCACCTAGGACCTTCATTACACTATATTACGGACCTGCCGTCGCAATTACCAGTCGTTTGGGATCAATAAAGCTTTGCGCGGTCTCGCGGATTTTGTCTATCGTGACAGCCCTGACCATTTCGGGATATTGCCGATAGTAATCCATCCCCAAGTCAAATCGTTCAATGTTGAGCAACGCGCCAGCTACACCACCATTTGATTCTAGTGAAAGCGGCAACCGACCGATAAAATTTGCCTGGCTATCAGAAAGTTCCTCAGCTGTGATACCTTTATCTACATAGCGATTTAGTTCTTGCTCGATCAAGTTGTTCGCTTTTTCCACATTCGATGGATTGACTCCCGCGCATACATACCATGCACCCGGTCCAATACCGGCACTCAGCCGTGAATAGGCATAATACGCCAATCCAGCCTGTTCGCGCACCACATCTCCAATACGACCCATCAGACCAAATTGTCCCAAAATATTATTGCCTAACGAAGCAGACATATACTCTGGATCATTACGCTTCGGCCCGTGTGTACCCATGACAATATCAGATTGTGATTTGCCAGGTATGGCATAATGTTTTTTGATGGTCTTTTTTGGTGGCTTGAATTTAGGCAGTGTAGTCGAATCAGTCTGGGCTTTATTCTGCCATCCTCCCAGTGTGCGTTCTACTTCACCGACAGCTTTCTCCGGTTCCACAGCACCGACGATCGAGATTACCATCCCTCGTGGACCGTAGTTTTGGCGGTGAAATTCAACCAGATCATCAAGCGTGATTGCCTGTACGGTTTCCGGCCAGCCTTCATCCGGGCGGCTGTAAGGGTGCCCATCGTATAAGAGTTGATCGAATGTAAGTGAAGCCATATCCGATGTGTCTTGCGCACGGATTACCAACCCGGTCAATATTTGTGCACGCAACTTCTCGGCCTGATCCTCTGGGAATTCAGGATTTTTCAGTGTATCTGCCATCACATCCAACAGAAGTGGTAAATCTTCCACCAGTGAACGCCCACCAAGGCCGGCGAAGTGCGTTCCGGAGTTGTAACCAAAACTTGCCCCGACAGACTCTAGCTCATCATAAAGCTTCTGGAAATTACGAGTCCGTGTGCCGCGCATTAGTGCCGAAGATGTAAAATCAGCTAGACCGAGTTTTCCATCTGGATCCAGCAAACCACCTGCTTGCAAGTATCCACTAATTACGACTGAAGGACTGTTGAAATTCGAACGTGCCAGCACAACAATTCCGTTTGATAAGATCGCGCGATGAATATCATCTGCACCTGGAAGGGAGTGAGCTTTAGAAGTCATTTTATGCCTCCCCACCAGTGGGAATGTAGGTGCCGACAACCCGCAATCTTGGTTGTAAATATCCCTGGGCCACGCGCTGTACATCAGCCGGGGTAACAGCGGCCAGATTATCCAAATAGTTCAGAAACCAATTGTAATCAGCAAACATTTCAGAGTATCCCATCCAGAAACCTTGATTAGTAATATTTTCACTACCGTATGCAAAAATAGCTCGAGCTTGCTTGATGGCCCTCGTAACTTCATCTTCACTGACCAGTTCATCCTGAATGCGTTTAATCTCATCATCAATGGTAGACAAAGCTTCTTCCGGTTTGCGTTGCGGGTGAATTGTCATTGATATGCTGTACAGGAACGGATCAATCGTGGCCTGCGCGCCGCCTCGAATACTAACAGTCAATTCTTTTTCGACCAGGGCACGATACAGGCGTGAAGTTTTATTCGAAATACCACCTCCGAACATATTCAAGCTACTGGGGCCAGATAGCAGGCTATCGAGCACAGCTAGGGGGAAGAAATCAGGGTGAGATGCGTTTGGGAAATGGTAACAAACCTGGAGGTAGGTCGTTTCGCCAGGACCTTCCACGGAAAGGCGCACCTCCCCTTTTTGATCAGGTTCCTGGCGCACCAGGCGCGGTGGCTCATCCCCCGATGATCTTGGTTCAAAAAGTTCTTTTATGCGCGCCAACATCTGATCTGTTTCAAAGTCGCCAGCCACAGCCACGATAGCATTATTTGGGATATAGTAGGTTTTATAATGGTCAAAGAGATCGTCACGGGTCATGGATTGTAGATCAGTCATATCACCGATGACTTCATGATGATAAGCATGCACACGGAAAGCTGCTCCTTGCACAGCTTCACCAAGCTGGAAATGTGGCTCATTTTCGTTACCCTCGCGCTCTGATATAACCACTGTGCGCTCTGAAGAGACTTCTTCATCCTCAAAGACACTATTGACCATACGGTCAGCTTCAAGGCGTAACCCCATATCTATCTTGTCAGCGGGCATAGTCTCAAAATAAGTTGTCCAATCAAGGTGCGTGAACGCATTCCACATACCACCTTCTCGCGAAACCGCCTTATCAAGCACGTTAGCTGGGAATTGTGGTGTACCTTTAAACTGCATGTGCTCAACCCAATGTGAGATACCGGTGCGACCATTGACTTCGTCACGTGAACCAACACGGTACCACACCCAGGAGGAAATCAGTGGTGCAGTATGGATTTCCTTGAGCAATACCTTCATGCCATTGGAAAGAGTTGTTTGAGTGGTTGTTTCAGTCATGGAATTCCAGATGTTTCAGGTTAGGTCAACCTTACCGACAAATCACTTGTCCATCCAGATTAGAAGCGTTGGAATCGACAAAGCAATATAATGGCTGAACTACTTGTTGTAGCCCAACAAAGGGCTCGTGTAACTCGGTTTCAGACATAGGGATGTTGATGGGCACTTCCAAGTGCACCGGGATAGTAGTTTGCACAGGAAGGTCAAAGCTAAGATTGACTATTAGCGGTGTACCGGCAGGTAGGGTAACCCGGGCGTTTGAGTTGATATTAAGCCCGCCCGTGTTGATCACAACTTGCGCGTTTGGGATATCAACTGTCTCTGCCAGCGTGATCTGCGTGGTTGTTTGGACGGGCACAGAGATGTTCAGTGGTATTTGCGCATCAACCGGGATAATCGTTTTTATAGTAGCACGATCCATCTTCTCAAAATTGGAGTACAGACCACCAAGCAATGAAGAACCGATATTTCCAGCTGTTCCCTCCAGCGAACCGAGCATGTTTAATAAAATTAGTAACAAAGCGATTAAAATCCCGTTGACCGCCAAGGAAAGGATACCGGTGACCGTCCAAAATGGGGGACCAAATTTCAAGCCTTTATAAGGGGAGGCGGGCTCGAGTAAAGAGTGAGGCGTTTGTGTCGTTTGTCCCAATGATTGCTTGATACGTGGCAATTGCCCCAATAGTGATTGGGTTTGCTGTTGAGGCTGATCTCTGGGTGACGCGTTTTTGTCTTCCTTATCAGCCGAAAGGATTTCATTTAAGCGAATACCAGGGGCTTTTTTCCTGTCGTCTTTCATAGCTCCTCCAAAAGATAGGGCAATACTTAATCTTAGCATAGATATGAAGAAGTCTTTCCAATTTTTATCAACGTGACAGGGCTTTCTTAAAGTAAGGTATAAGGGTTGAAAAAAGAGACCTTCCTCGG
>CAZCPP010000271.1:0-5750 GCA_964500655.1 uncultured Anaerolineaceae bacterium
GCCCGCATTGCTCTCAAAGTTGTTAAAGTGCTATTCTCTCCGACAGCCTGCTAGCCGGGTCGATTTTGAGTTTTCTTGCAGCGACGCTCCCGGCCGTCCCGACTGGCTTTTGGGATCGCAAGCCGAAACGAACGCCTGGACGGCTGCGTCGGACACTCATGGGCAAGCCATTTCCGAAAGATGCCTTGTTTTCCGGACAACTTCGAGAAAAGCGCTCGGCGACAGACCATTTGCCCAAAGGTTACCTCGCCGTGCAGCTTAAAAACGCTCAAATTACCAGTTTTCCAGCGCCACCAGCTCTATGAAACCTTTTTCGGTGGCTGGGGTGCACTCATTTTTAGCGGAAACTAAAGTTTCAAGAGGATTTGAATATGAATATTGGAGATCTATTTCTGGGAATGGCACTGGTGAGCGTGAGCTGGGGAATTGTTTCAATGATCGTAATTACAAGTTTTGTGTCCGAACGCGGGGCTAAGATCAATTACTTGCTGTATCGGCTCTATATCATCAAGTACGTTAATCAATACAAACAGATTACCGAAGCCGAGGATGGTAAACCTGGCCCGTGGTTTTACTCGTTTATAGTTTCGATGAATATAGCATTGATATTCACAGTTATTGGGGCATTCATCAAATCCTGATCAATGACTAAATTGGCACTTCAGGGGAATTGATCTTCCAATTTGTCTTGAAGCCACTGGGGTCACGCAGGAGGATGGATTTACCATCAGAACGAAGGCCATAGATCAAGTAACCAAAAAGTTCATACTCGATGATTTGCGTTCCATCTGATAATGTGAAAGGCAATTCGGGCCACATCTCTAAGTAATCAGATCGTATCCACATATCCCCATTGTTGATATTTGGATCTGTAATGAAAGGAGTATAACAATCGCGACCATTTGTGAGTTTTATTAAATTTCTACTCCTAGTAACTGCATTGAATTTATGAACTATCAAGCGCATGTCTTTATCGAAAAAACTACCGATTATATCCGTTTCGTGGCAGTTTAAAGCGTAGACATTCGAATATTCCACACCTTGCTCCACTTTGGTCTCTTTCACTACCACGTGATTGGCCGCCCACGTGAGTCTTTCAACAGTTCCCGGTATGGTAGGTCTATTTATCCAACCAGCTCCAATTGTCAGGATTATCTCTTTTGTTTTTTGTCCATTCAACCTGTCAAGATAATCAGTCATTTCATTTGACAACGGAATGCTAGTGCCCTTTCTATTAACACAAATTGAATTGAATGTGACAGTTTGCGGGTAATTAAAATAGGTCCCAAACAAGCGTGGTCGGGAAGTAAAATCCCATTTTGGATTTTGCCAATCAGCGAGAAGTGTTGCGACCTTGCCTTTACGTTTTATTTCAGTGATGGCCCAAGGTTCTTTTGGAGGAGATGGAGTAATAACCGGATCAGGCAAAACCGCTGGAGGTTGGGAACCAACCAAATCGGGCACGAGATCCCATTTTATATATTGTTGTTGCGACCCAGCACTGACCCACCCACCATCAACAAGATGAAGCCACTGAAATATATTCTCAGTTGCTGTAATGTTAACATTAGCATTGATAGTTCTAATCCTTTTTTTGCTTCGCGGTTTATCGAAAACATCACGCTTGATTTTGGTTTTGCCTTTAATTATTTTTCCGAATGCAACAGCTGGTGGCTGTGTATCATCTGTATCAGGCACGAGACGCCATTTGATGTATTGTTGTTTTGGCCCGGCACTGATCCATCCACCATCAATAAGGTGAAGCCATTGAAGGACATTTTCGGTAGCTTTAATGGTGACATTGGCATCAATGCTTCCTATTCGTTTCTCTCCCCGTGGCTTATTGAAGACATCACGCGTTACAAGGGTTGTGCCTTTAATAATTTTCCCGGGCCTAGTTTTAGGAGGCTGGTTAACAATTGGGTCAGGCACGAGAACCCATTTAATATATTGTTGTTGTGGACCCGCGCTCACCCAGCCACCGTTAACAAGGTGAAGCCACTGATATTTATTCTCAGTAGCAGCGATGGTAACGTTGGCGCCAATGCTTCCTATTCTTTTTTCTCCCCGTGGTTTATTGAAAACATCACGCTTTACCAAAGTTTTACCGTTTATCATACTAATTCCTTCATCTCAATTAAGTACTTCTTACGATGTATTCATTAATCGTGCGACAACTTAATCAGCAATCGCATAGGTCCGTAACATTTTTGAGAGAAAATTACGAAGCTTTTTGGTGTAACCCTTCAACTCTAATTCCGGTATTGAGGTGTGAGCAGCGGTCTCGATACTAAAATTGGCTACTCCGAACATGCGATCAAAGATTGATTGGTAAGTGGAGTAATTGGTAATGTGAGTGAAAAAGATTACATTTTCCTTTTTCGACAAGATCCCTTTTCGGTGCACGAATCGGTCCGTGTGTACTTCTAAAGATTCTGTTAAATGCGCAATCAACCCCGGTTTCAGTGGTATCCACCAACGGATCGAGGGTTTCAAGTGCCTAAATTTCATGGGTGCCTCCAATAAATTCTCTAATTGATATACAAATCGGTCGTTACTTCCGGAAAGGCTTCAAATTCTGGCCTGGCAAAATAATATCCCTGGAAATATTTGATACCTTCTTGGTATAGCCACTCGTACTCTTCAAAGGTTTCCACACCTTCAGCCATTATTTCGATATTCAACTCTTTGCAAATGAAGGAAATTCCTTTGACGATCGTCTGCTTTACATGGTTGGCATTAATCTCCGAAAGCAACCGGCGGTCGATTTTTATAAAGTTCGGTTGGTATTCCTGTAAAAGAAACAATCCAGAATAACCAACTCCGAAATAATCGCGATTTGAAATCCCAATTCGTTATAGGTTTTGATGGCTTTGATCACACGGTTGGGATGTGTGATGCGCTCATCTTCCGTGACTTCAAAAATAATCCGATCGGTAGGAAAGCCGTATTCTTCTGAAGCTTCAAGGGTGGTTTTAATACTGAAACCTGCCTGATAGATTGCGTTTGGGAAAAGATTGATACTCAGGCGATTGTGAAGTTTCAAGCGGCTGGCCAGGTAGATGGCCTTCACCCGGCAAGCCTGATCAAAGCGATAGCGGTTGGCTTCGTCTAGCCTGGCAAATATCTCACCCGCCGGTTCGCCTTTAGGACCACGAACCAGGGCCTCGAAAAAAACGGTATCCTTGGTTTGGGCGTTGACGATCGGCTGAAATGCAAAACTGAAATCAAATGACCCCTCTACCAAAGAGGCTAATTGTTCCCAGGAATGCTTGAATCGGGTTTTTGGCGGCATAAGCACATCGATGCTTTCACAGAAATTTATTTTCTTACCTAATAACATCTTACATCTAGGTTATCGTTTTGAAAATCTATAAAACTAGCCAATCTTAAATCAAAAACATGGTCAATAATGACCATGTTTCTCAGGATGATTTTTGGAAAATTACAAAGCTATTCTGGCTTTTCAACAACAATCCAAGAGTTGCCCTCCTGTGCATGGATGCTTGTCTTAGCAGAATTAAACGAGAATAAACCCACTATCTTACTGGGAGAGAGAAAGTGGCTACGCATTAATAATATTTTTTCAGCGACTGCGATCAGCTTGACGTAAAATGATCGAATATCCGGTTCTTCGATTACCATTCGCCCGCCTGGCTTGAGCACGCGGTACATCTCGCTGGCAGTCTGCGCCTGATTAATAACATGGTGCAAGGCATCTACCATGATAATCCGTTCAAACGAATCGCTTGGGAACGGGAGCGCTTCGGAGTTCGAGCAGGCAAGCTGGAATTGAGTCTGGTCCGCTTCGCGTAGCATTCCTAGTGAGGGGTCCGCGATTACTACTTCCCCGGCTTGCTCACGAATGGCATTCGCCACCCGTCCTGTTCCACCACCGGCATCTAACACACGTCCTGGAGTCGGTAAGTCGGCATGGGCAAGCAAGGTGTCCAGATAGGAATATTGAGCTCTGGAGAATATGGGAGCAATGGCACCAAAATGGTCGATAGGCATTATTCTCTCTCAACTGTGATCAAATCTTTGATCTCTTCGTAGGTTGCTGAACCTATCCCGGATACATTAACGATATCTTCGATCCGTGCAAAGGGGCCATTGTCTTCGCGGTGGTCGATTATTTTCTGGGCTGTGGTGGGACCAATTCCCGGTAACTTGTCCAGTTCGTTAAGCGTGGCTGTGTTGATATCTACCAGATCCTCCCCCGCCAAAGGCGAAGGGGTACCTTCTGTAACCACTGCAAAGCCCTCTTCCTCATCCGGGATATAGCCGGCTACATAAGGCACATCCAGGCGTTCGCCATCTTCCAGGAAGGCAGCCAGGTTCAACCCGTTCTTATCGGCTTCGGCCACGAATCCCCCAGCGGCCTCTACAGCATCTATCACGCGGCTATCATCAGGCAAATCATATACTCCCGAACGCACCACTGCCCCTGCCACATGCACCTGGATGGGTTCGGGAGTAGGTGCTGGGCGCAATTGAACACTTTCGCCCTCCGGTGCCCGCGCGGCAATCCAAATACCGCCCGCCAGAAGCAGACCCAGCAATATTCCAATGAAAATATACAGAACTGTCTTCATAGTTATTTCCAATTCTATCCTAACTTCATCACTAGCAAGGTCTCATCTCGGCCGGTAAATTCCAAGAATGCACTAGCTAAGCGCTGAAGGCGACGGAAATAAACAGGCATTTCGTCCACACTTAGTGATTGAAAACCAAACTTTTCATACAAAATACCTAATCCGGATCGACAGGTAAGATAAAGAGGTCGCGGAGCTTCTGATAGCGAATGCTCGATCAGTGCTCTTGCTATGCCTTGATGGAGATACGATGAATGTACTGCTAGAGATGCTAATTCCGTTAGATCCCGCGGAACCGGCTTTAATTGGACACATCCGATCAGATCACCCCCTGAAATTGCTACCGTAAAACGACGCCAATCCAACTTTGTAGGATTGATGCGCACCTGCCGGATAAGCGCCTTGATCTCCTGGAAATCAGCTTCGGTAGCCGGTCGTAGTGTGTAACTATCCAAGCACACCTGCTGCAGCAATGATGATGAATGTCCCGATAAACCAGTGGATCAAAAACGGATATAAAAATGAGCGCGTTCGCCAGGCTACCCAGCCAAAAGCAAAACCACCGAAAATTGTAGAGAATGTCTCGATTTCAGGCTTTCCAATATGAGCTAGCGCAAAGGGGACTGCTTGCAACCATAAGGCTTCCGGCCCGAATTTGCGGGCATAACCAAACAAAATCCAACCACGGAAGAAAAACTCCCATCCGACTAGATCTAATAATATTGTCCAGGGTAAGCCTGGTACTCGCGATTTATAGTAATCGCTCATGGTAGGGTCACTAACTCCTAAGCACCAAATTATGGGCGCCATCAACAGGATGCCAGCGATTGTGATGACAATTCCAGCTTTCCAATCACCGAGCGTAAATCCGTAATCGCGCGGGTTCTCCCGGAAGATAAGCAGGATGAATATCATAGGAACAATAAGGTATAGAATGATCCTATCCCAATATTTGTGGGGGGTGATACGATGGTATGCGTCTACCATCAGCAGCAGTGTACTAGCGATTGTGATAGTAACGATCTTCCAGTCAAAGAGTAGTTTGGGTCCGAGATTTTTTTTCATAGGCAAATTTTTTTCTGCTGGCATCGAAATGTTCGACTATTGACATTTACCAAAGTTGGGTAAGGTCAAGTCCGGCATGTTGAAAGAAAC
>CAZCPP010000272.1:0-5747 GCA_964500655.1 uncultured Anaerolineaceae bacterium
TTAGTGGACGGCATGCTCCGGAATCCGTGGACGACATGCTCCGGATTTTGCAGTTAGCTCATTCAACGTCGTAACAGCTTTTGCTATTGGTGTATTATCACTTACATAAAAAACACTAAACCTTTATACAATTGCTTGTAATAAATAGTCAATTACCTCTTGTAAGGCACCTTCCGCAATGGATGCATCAGCAGCCAGCCAGATCACCAATTCATCCACTTGCCAATAATAGTGGTTTTGCCCCAAGCCTTCCAATTCAGAGATTGCAAATCCATCAATTTCAAATGCATCCACTTCTATGAACGGAGATCGCCCCTCCGCGATGCGTACTTTCATCAGGTCTGATAAATCCGTCGCAGCCTCCACGCTACCGGCATCTGAAATCCAGAGGGTTACATTTTGATTCCCATATACCGCAACTGCCCCATCTTCCAAAAAGAAATCCTTGCCATGCAATTGTTGAATGCTTTCAACTGCCTTTTGCCCGATTATAAGTTGTACGCGTGGTAACGCTGATACAGTTCGGGGAGTAAGCCCTTTGGTCTGTTGAGTAACCGCCTGGACAGTATGTCTGAAATACAAAGCTACTCCAGTCAATATCGCAACACCAAGCACAAACATTACTAGTAGCAATACTTGATATTTTGATTTCACAAGCCAGCCATTATCTTGAATTTTCTAAAGATTTTAATCGCTCGGCAACGAGCATTATCGGGTGTAGAGCCGGTACATCCGTACCATCGGCAATTTGTGTCCGACAAGAGGTGCCGACTGCCAACACTCTATGATTGTTTTTCTGTGCCTCACTGATAGCCGGGAAAAGCGTTAACTCCCCCACTTGCATTGACAACTCATAATGTTCTTTTTCGTAACCAAAAGCCCCGGCCATTCCACAACAGCCTGAAGGGATGATCTCAACCTCATAGCCTACTGCTCGAAGTAGCTCCGCTGAAGCAGCTTGTCCAATTGGGAGTCCGTCATCCGTTGGTGGTTGTGCTTTTTGGTAGCAATGTCCATGTAATAATGTGTTTTGAGTAGGTTTGGGTGTATTTTCTAATGCAATAATGGCTACACGCATAGTGCCAGATTTTGCGTCTGGTCTAACCAGGAACTCTTCCAGTAACCATGCGCGACTAGCCAAGGCTTCAACTTCTTGACGTCTCTCGGGAAGTAAGTCCAGGAATTCATCGCGCAACGTATAGATCTCAGATGGCTCAATCCCTACTACGATAAGCTTTCCATCTGGGTCAAGCTTATTAATTGCATTTAGTAAGCGTTCCGCGTGCCGACGGGCTGAATCAATAAAACCTTTAGATAGTAACGTTCTTCCGGCTCCAAAATATGGTAAATTGATTACCCATATTCCACAAGCATCCAATACTTGACGAGTCGCTCGTTCAATATCAGGTTCAAAAAAGTGTGTAAATGTATCGCGAAGAAATAATACTGTTTCGTGATGCTCATGTTCCGAAATTTGAGAAAATGCCCTCGATGTTTGTAACGCAAATTCTGGTAGAGCGCGAGGTTGTGCCAGGTCCAAAATTTGATTAACCAATTTTCTAACGATCGGTCGCCTCATCAACCGATTGATGGCTCTAGCAAAAGGGGCGCCAAGTTTTGTAATTAAACCGATGTACGCAAAAAAATAATCTCGCACCTTCCGGTGGTGGGTCTGATAGTATTCATGCTGAAACTCGTATTTTAGCTTGGCAATATCCACGCCACTAGGGCATTCCGCTTTGCATCCTTTACACGCCAGGCATAAATCAAGAGCTTCATAAGCTGCGTCGCGAATTTCTCTATTTGGTAGCTTCTGGCTACTAATCAACGCCCGCAGTAAATTCGCTCGGCCGCGAGTTGAATTCCCTTCCTCACGAGTAGCCTGGAACGATGGACACATCACACCCGTATCTTTTCGACAAACCCCCTGCCCATTACACTGCTCAATCGCACCTGCCAGTCCATTATTTCTGTCAAAATTCAAAGCTGGCGGCCATTCTTTTACCGAGTAATTTTCGTCGTATCGTAAATGCGTATCCATTGGTGGTGCGTCTAACATTTTGCCTGGATTAAGCAAATTGTGTGGGTCGGCCGCTTGCTTCAACATACGCATGGCTTCCACGATCTCAGGGCCATAAGTCTGCTGTAAAAACTCACCCCGCACGATCCCGTCTCCATGCTCTGACGACATTGCGCCACCCAATCGCAACGTCAAGGCAAGTACTGCCTCCGCAATTGAACGTAAATTCCCTGCCTCATTTTTCATATCCAACATTGGGCGAATGTGCAAACAGCCCGCTGAAGCATGGGCATAATAAGCAGCCTGGGTATTATTTGCCTCCAATATCCTATCCACCTCACGCACAAACTCTCCCAACCTCTCGACAGGAATAGCGCAATCCTCAATGAACGCAACCGGCCGTTGGTCGCTGGGGCGCGAATCAAAAATACCCAATCCCACCTTTCGAACGCTCCATACGTCGTCTTGATCTTCCTGAGATTCTGCCAAAATTGCATCCGCCCTCAGTGATCTAACCGCATCTTTCAGGGCTTCCAACTTGCTACCGCTAAACTCAACTGCCAACAATGCTGCCAGATCTCCCGACACCCAACTCACCTGACGGGCATACGCAGGGACACCTTTCGCCAATCGTATCAACATTTGTGGAATAAGCTCAATCGCTGAGGGGTGGAATTCTAGCAAACGGGGCACATCATCACAGGCTTCGACCACTGAGTTGTAAGTAAGCACGCCCAATATTGTATTTTTCGGCTTTGAAACCAGACTGACCGTTGCACGGCGCATGACCGCTAACGTTCCTTCGCTGCCGGCTAATAATGGAGCCAGATTCATCTCAGACTTTTGCAGATTTGCCGGATAGAGTTCCCCAATCCACTGCGGTGGCTCTGATGGTGACCAGGGCAATAAATAATTTAGTCTGTACCCGGCCGAATTCCTCCATGAGTGAGGATAATTCCGTTTGATCGCATCGGAATATTTTTCACGGATGTCTAGAGCCGCTTTAGCAATAGCTGATTGAGGATTGCTTTTGTCTATTGGTCTCAATGCATCCCAAGTCGCAAGGTTCCCGTCCGCCTGGATCACATCTGCAGAGATCAAATGATCGGCTGCCATACCATACAAGATCGAATGTGCCCCTGTGGCATTGTTGCCGATCACGCCACCCATCGTGGCGCGTTCAGCAGAAGCCGGGTCAGGGCCGAACACCAAACCATGTCTTACGGCAGCATCATTGAGCTTAGAAAGAATGAGTCCTGGTTCTACTACAGCCGTACGTGTTTCGGGATCAATGTCTATCAAGTTATCCAACCAGCGAGAGCAATCTAAAATTAATGCCTCACCAATTGCCTGCCCTGCCAGGGACGAACCAGACCCACGGGGCAATATCGGTATCCAATATTTGACCGCTAGCTCAACGGCTGCATGAAGATCATCCTGCGTTTTTGGAAAAGCAACTCCCAACGGTTCGATTTGGTAAATGGAGGCATCGGTGCTGTATAAAATTTTCGTGGCGAGATCTGTTCGCAACTCGCCACGAAAATGTTTCCGTAGTTCAGCTTTGAAGTCCGGATTAAGTGACATCACGCTTTTTCATATGGGCGGTTCGCGTCTGCCAGGTGATCGAGAAATTCATCTTTCAAAGTTGAAAAAATCTTCGAATCATTTTTTGCCAAGTCATTCATTTCTTCAGGGTCGTTTTCCAGGTTGTACAACTCGTAAGTTCCATCGAGAAGCTCGTAACCAAGATATGCTATTAATTTATATTTTTCTTTATGCATTGATATTGCGGCATGTGTCAAGGGCAAGAATTGAGAGTTCTCTACCGCATACATTGAAAAAAGTGGGCGATCGCTGTCTTCAACGCCACCCAGCCCTGGCAAAACTCGCCCATCCAAAGCTGATGGGGTTACATTTCCTGTGATTGAAAGTAATGTCGGCAACAAGTCTATATTACTTGTTGGGGAAAATACATCACGGCGAGTTGTCTGCCCAGGCACATGAATTATTTGAGGAATCTTTATTCCAGCCTCATACAAAAGCGGTTCACCATGTCCTTCAAATCCACGTTCAAACATTTCTCCGTGATCAGACGTAAAAATAATATAACTGTGATCTAAAACACCATTTAATTCAAGTTGATCAACTAATTTGCCGAATTCGGCATCGACATGGGCGACCTGTCGATCGTATTTTAGTCGTTTTACGTGTAATTCTTCTTCTGTTTTTCCCGGAGCATAAGGATGCACGGGCTTTTGGATTGGAGCAAAACCGTCATTTTTATATAGCTTTGAATATTTTTTCCCAGGTTTATATGGAGAATGTGGTGAAAATAGATGGAAATAGGAAAAGTAAGGAGTTTCCATTGCGTCTAAGGCCAATATTTCGTTAAAGACACCTTGGTATATTTCTTCGTTAATATAATTTGCTATACCTTCAACTTCAGGAACTACCGTGGGGTATCTTGGGTGTTTTTGATGAGATACCATTTCTCTGAAGGCAATACTTTTATTTATGTATCCAAATAAAGCCGCACCCGGTACATGCGATTTAGTTGGAAGCAAAAAATCATCAAATGCAATCGAAGCCAAATAGCGTTCATCTCCAACTTTATCCATGATCAAATTGTTCCCACGGAAGCTAAATGCTGTCATAGGAAGAAAACTGTCGACATCATGGTAGTACTGACTTACTAATCTATCTGGCCATGGATTTTGAGAAAACATCAACCGGAAATATTCTTTCCCTAATAAAGTAAAAATGTTATTTGATTCTAAATTTTCCAAAACCAATCCGCCGTGGCTAAACGCTCGATGTTTCCACTGGAACATGCCTGATAACATTGAGGCAGTTCCTGGAGTTGTGAAATTCCCTCCAGCATAATGGTTATTGTAAACAATTGAACGCTCTGCAAAACGGGTTATATTTGGTGTTGTTTCACGTTCATACCCATAAATTGACATGTTATTCGCAGACATTGCATCAGCCAAGATGATGATGATATTTGGATGACTGTCGTCAAGTCGCATATTACGAACCGAATTTGGAAAGAATGCCCCAACACCGATCAATGATAAATATTTCAAAAAATCACGTCGCGTTATCTTTTTCATTGTTTACACCTAAAATAAGAATCTGCCTATCACAATAAATAATGCGATTACGGTTAGGGGCAGAATAATGTACAGGAACACTACAAATCGTGCTGAAATCGATTCCACAGCGAATTTCAACCACTTAATGTGTCCAAAAAGGAAACTAATAAACATCAGAAGTAATAATGTCCAACCCCACCATTGTAATTGTTCATATACGAAAACATCACGAAATTCTGCGCTGTTCAGTAACCGTAAGCGTCTAATTGCTGAACCAACGATAATTATCTCTGCTACTACACTTTTTGCAACAAATTGATCATTCCATAACTTGGCCGGAAGTACAAATCCCACTAACAGTATCACGAAAAGCAAAGCCACACTTTCGAAAAAATTAACAATGAAGGAATAGGCATATATGGATATAATTTCACTAGCCTTCATATAAAACAACCAAGATGGGAGGTTCCAAAAAGACGAATACAGTGTCCACCCATATAATATAAACACTGCCACCGAAAAAACACTTGTGATACTTTGCTTATCAGGGAGGCGATTAAATAATATCTTCATATCCTAAACTAGCTACCGGACAGTTTGCTTTCATCTATAGATGCAAAGTGAAATATTGA
>CAZCPP010000273.1:0-5682 GCA_964500655.1 uncultured Anaerolineaceae bacterium
CTTTTGCTGTTTTGAGGAGGGTCTAGCACCCTTTTTGCAGTAGAGTCTTATGTTGGAAACAATGGAAATTCTGTTGTGAAAAACTTGATTGCTTACCTATTGTTAGTTCAAGTAATATTATCTCTAGCAATACTAAATTAGCAGTAGATATTGAGCACAATGTGGGTTAAACTAAGGCCTCAGAAAAATCCCTAATGCAGGGTAAGAGTATATAATAGGAAAATTAATTCCATCTGCCAAGTTTCGACGATGCTGCGCAACTATCATCGCAAGGTACCAATAAATCATGCGCCTCACCTGGTTTAAAGACTTCTCAATAATTACGATCCTGATCTCCATCCTGGGCACATTCCTGGCTGCCGTGATTGGAAATTTTGCTTTTCGCGCCCCATCACTTTCTACATTATCAACTGAACCCTCTACTTTGGTTTCGACCCATACACCTACTAGCGCACCTGTTCTTCCTACATTAACTCCTGATATAAGTCCGATTCTATTGTTCGAGTGTGGAGATTTATTCAAGCCCGGGAATTACGATGGTGCCTTTGATTTATATATTCCCAAAATTAATGTAACTTATAGCGGCTCTCACCAATATTTGTATTCCGCTGTTGTTCCACCGCTCAGCCCGGATTACGTTTGGATTTCTCATGAATTGATACGCAGGGATGGGAAGTGGAGTGGTGAGGTTGTCCTGCGACCAAATGCTTCTGCGCAGATATTGATCATCGCAACTTCTGAAAGATTGAATATTGGGGGGAATTACGTTTTGGAAAATCTGCTTGGGACTGGCGTGGCAACATCAACATTTTTTGAATGTGATGCGCCTCAACCTGATACAGGTACCATATTGGTTCCAAAGTGACAGTACTTCCAGGTTCTGCGGGAGATTCAATAAGAAATCGATGTTTTGATTAAACAATCAGCCACCCAAAAACTTTCAAAGGGTGGCAGTTATATAAATCTAAATATCACCAGCAAGAGTCAATCAACCCACAGCAATTGGATCAAGTTCCTCGTCATCATTTAGCATTGCGATGGCTCCACCCTTTGTGAACCAGGAAACGCCAAAGGCCCAAATAGTCCCGGTTTCCAACCAGAACACCAGGCTATCTCCCAGCCAGGCGGTCGCATTGGGGAAGAAGAAGTCGATCACGATGCCCAGCACGAAAATAGACATCAGGATCCCGCATGTCCGGTAGACTCGATTTCTTTGCTTCTTTTTCTCCGGCAAGAAGGGATGGTCACTTTTGGTGAATAAAAAGATGGAGAAGATGATCAGCATCAGGAAGAACCCGATTGTAAAGACCAGGTGAAGGATGCCAATGATTTCAACTGTCGGAGTTGCAGGGCCCTCCGGTTTGGTCGGGAACAAGGCGGCACCGATCGCAAACAAGGCTGCCAAACGGCCGAAAAGGGCGTCGCCCGGGTATCCTTTGTATGCAAACAGAAAAAATCCAAATGAAACCAGGGTGCCGACCAACACGTCGCGCATACCGGTGTGGTAGTAGCTGCTGATTGAGCTCTGGATGCCAACCTGAAAGACGAGCATGGCACCCAGTATCAAGACGAAGGGTAACGTAATACCCAAAATTCCCAGGGTTTTTCTGAGAGTCAAATATGATACAACCAAATTATTCTTGTCAAGATCCCCGGTCATAGATTCTCCTTATGCAGGTAATGATATCCTTACTATACCTCTATCCTGCCTCCCGAGCAACATAAATTATTTTTTAATAATTTTTTAATAATGACAAAAATGCGCCCAAACCTAACCATTAAAAAGCTAACCGCCCTGTGGCGACAGGGCGGTTCTGCTGCGATGTTGGCTTCAATGTCGGGCCTATCTTACGACCGAGGGGGCCAATTGTCAACCAACACTTTTGAAAGCTGACTGATTCCGATAATGTCGATTCATGACAAATGACAATTGAATTTGTGATATGAAAAATATATAGTTTAGGAAAGGAAATTTAACGAAAAGTGAGAGGCCAAATGGGACCAACAACTACTATTTTCAAAATTTTGGGTACACCCTTTAGAGCGAGAGGGGTGACCTTCGTAAACTGGATGATCTTATGGGGTTTCCTGTCCTGGATTATTAGCCGTTCGCATCCGGAACGTAACTTGGGCCAGAATGTCTTGATCGGTTTTCTGGCCACAGTAATGTTATTGATCGCCGATTGGGGACATGCGATTGCGCACGTTTTCAGCGCTCGTTATGCGGGTGCTCCCATGGATGAGATCCACGTTGCTGCTGGCATGCCGCGCACGCTTTACTTAGATGATGACGTCTCACCCGCAACACATCGCATCCGCGCTCTGGGTGGGCCAATTTTCAGCGCCATAGCCTTGCTGATCAGTTTGCTGCTGTATTTCACAGTCCCAGACGGTACTCTGACGCACGAGCTGGCTGGATGGTCGACGCTTGGTCATGCTTTTATCTTTATCGGCTGTCTGATCCCGATGCCCATCGTAGATGGTGGTACTATCCTCAAGTGGACACTGGTGGAACACGACCATTCACCCGATCGAGCTGATATGATCGTACGGCGAACCAACATTGTGATTAGTATTATGGTTGCGATTATTGGTATCGTACTTTTGGTACTGCGTATGTGGTTGGTCGGGGTCATCCTTTTAGGTGTCAGTGGAGTTGTCTTAGTGGCTGCACTTGGTAAGATAAAATGAGAGTATCTTGGTGCACCTAACACCATGTTATGGGAACGAGCGGACCATGTTCCGTTAGATCTAGCGAGATTTGTAATAAACTCATTTGACACATAGGTTGGAAAGAGGAGGCATGATGGGTGTAAAAATTATAAAGGCCGGCTTTTTGGGTTTCCTGGTTGATATACTTTTCCTTGGCATTCTTACGTTCGTATTTCCCTGGGATTTCGGAGGCTGGATGGACGGCTTTCCATTCGGAACGGCATCCGCATCACCGGGATTTCTTGTTGGCTGCCTGGTGGGCATTGTAATTGGAGCAATTATTGGCAAGCGACTGGGTAAAGTAGAAAAGAGTGTATTTATTGGAGCTGTTTGTGGTGGTGTCATTGGTGCATTTGTCACCTGGTTTATGTGGTTTGGTTACTATTAGTGATACATCATGAAATCATCACGAACGAAAGTAATCTTACTCGGTACAGGTAATCCCAATCCGGATCCTAAGCATTCAGGCTGTGGAACCATGATACTGGTCGATAAGCAACCCTATATTGTGGATTTTGGTGCGGGGATCGTCAGGCAAGTTGCCGCGCTAACACCCGAATATGGAGGACCGGTCAAAGAGCTTGATATCAAGAATCTATCGATCGCATTTCTTACGCATATGCACTCGGATCACACCATTGGCTATCCCGATCTGATCCTGACGCCCTGGGTCATGGAGCGGGAAATGCCCTTAGAAGTATTTGGCCCGGATGGCCTCGTAGAAATGACTGAGAATATACTAAAAGCTTATCGAGACGATATCAAATATCGCTTGTACGGCCTGGAACCTGCGAATAATGAAGGCTGGCGCGTGAACGCTCACGAAATTAGCGAAGGTCTTGTGTATAAAGACGATAATGTTAATGTGGAAGCATTTCTGGTCAAGCACGGCACCTGGCCAAATGCATATGGATATCGATTCACAACTCCTGACAAAGTAATTGTCATCTCAGGGGATACAGCTCCATGTGAGAATATCATCGAATATAGTCGGGGAGTAGATATCCTGATCCATGAAGTGTATTACCAGAAGGCCTTTGAGGGGAATGAAAAATTTTGGAAAAGTTATCACGCCCTCAACCACACCTCGACCTATGAACTTGCCGAAATTGCAAGCAAAACGAAACCGGGTCTATTGGTTTTGTATCACACCTTGTTTTGGGGAGCCAGCGAGACTGATATCCTGGATGAGATCGCTCAGGGTTATGATGGGGAAGTGGTCATCGGTACAGATTTGCAGGTATTTGAGTGACAAAGAGCTATTACTAATCACTGACCTTGAATAAGATTGCTTCCATTGGAAGCCAGTGCTCACCTTCACTTTCAGTGATGGTCCAAATGAGTTGATTTCCTCCCTCTAGGCGTATTGTCGCTTTACCACTTCCTAAATAGCTGCTGTTGAAGGTAACTACTCCAACACCATCCTGATTAATAATTCCAAATACTGATGGATCATCAATAAACGCGTCGATGCGATCGCCTCCGCTTGCCACCGCTATGTGACTACCTGTTATTTTCCCTTCTTCTTGAGTAAGCTCTAGTGAAAAACTGACCATGCTCTCCGGTTCGGTAGCCCACTCGCCGGTAAAGGAAACTTGTTGTGTGGGTGACGATGAACTCTCTGAAAGAGGAGTCTCATATCCATGTGCAACAGCTTCAACAGGCTCATTTGCGGTATTGCCGTTATTACTGATAATTCCACAACCAGTTGTTATCAATGCAATCCCTAATAAAGCTAACATAAAATGCTTTAGAAGTGAACCTAATACTGAGAAGTCAATCTTCAAAACTTTCAACTTGCTGATAAATATTGCTGTAAAGATCAATGCGGTGCCAATGGCAATTGTCATATCGATCATATGAGTTCCTATTGATATTTATCTAACATTTCCGAGTTAGAATGTAGATAAATAATACTATAAGAGAAAAATTTGTACCTACAAGTAATGAGGAGTTGATAATAATCAAGAATGGATTCACGTGATGATCGCATCGCGAATGTGGTAAAATAGAACAAAAATTCCATAAGGAGGTTGTATAAATGAACTCATTGAAAAAGTTCTCTCAATTCTTTGGTCTTCATCCCTTAGTTGGCTTTGGTATGTTTGCCGTTGATTTGATGTTGTTCACCAGTATTGAAGCTCCTACCTTTGAAATTGGTTGGCCGATCACAGTCCCGGTAGCAGCCTTTCTGACCATTCCATGTGTCTTGATCCAAAAGTTCAGTTATAAGGATGATTGGGGCTCCTCAATTGGAAAAGGCATGCTTGTAGGTGTCTTAACCGCCATTCCAACTGCTTTACCTGCAGCGGTGCCGTTCATTGGTGGTATTCTAGGTACGGTCAACCTACTGTCGCCAGACAAAGATGATGATGAACCAATTGACGCGGCATCCACGCCCGTAGTTGATGAGTAGTTTTAGGGGAATCAGACGATACTACTATTTAAATTGCATATTTATCTGAAGGTAATTTACTAAATCTGTTTCAGGGTATCCTAAAACCCAGATGTTATTTACCCTTCCAAATGGGAACGTACCAATATTGGCCATTCCGTTTCGAAGAGCTTCTTGGTACAGGTTTTGCGCACCAGCGTGTTCGTTCGATATGCGATTTGGATTGGGTCCAACGCTAAGTAGTATCAAGTCTGCAGGGTGCTGCTCAAATACTAGTGTGGATACGGGCACTTTTCCAAAGGATAAATCCCTACTATTCAAACCAAATAGATCAATTACTTGCCAATCAGAATAATATGGCACGGTTCCAGCGTCGCCAAGAGCAATGGTCAATTCATGTTGATTGTTGTACTTATTCAAAAGATTGCCAAAGATTTTGTAATTGCTAATTCCCGCGCCATAGAGATTTTGGTTTTTAATGGTGCTATCCAAACCTTCCAAGTTGCCCAAACCAATGAGGAGAAGACCAAACAAGATAACTACCTCCCATGGCTTGTTAGATCGGATCACTTTTC
>CAZCPP010000274.1:0-5648 GCA_964500655.1 uncultured Anaerolineaceae bacterium
TAGAAGTTTCTATTCGCGCTTCGGTCACGGCGATCACAGTCCCGTAACCAATACGTCCGTTGATCTTGTATCCCAGTAGCCGATAGCCAAACACACGCAAAGCGTTATTGGGTAAAATACCTATGAGAACAGCTAAAAGAAATTTGATCTTTGGCATATTTCACTCCTGAATAAATATCTCGAACAGTATACAGTAGAAAAACATTTTGCGGAGGGATGGTATGAATCCTACCATTGAACTCATTCATAGACATGGCTCCACGCGTCGTTACAAATCGAACCCTGTGTCTGCCACCGTTATTGAAACCATCGTCAGCGCCGGGCAACGTGCTTCTACATCCTCAAACCTGCAAACATATTCCGTCATTTCCGTAACCGAGGCTGCTAAGCGCGAGCGATTAGCCGAGTTATGCAACAACCAACAGCATATCACCGAAGCGCCGCTTTTCCTGACTTTTTGTGCTGACCTGGCTCGTATGGATCGCATCAGTCAACTGCGTGGCTACACACAGGTCGCAAACTACACAGAAAATTTTCTAATTGCTGCTATTGATGCGGCAATCGTAGCACAAAACTCTGCTCTGGCAGCCCAATCGTTGGGGATGGGCATTTGTTATATTGGTGCCATCCGAAACAAACCTCGTGAAGTGATCGAACTGCTCGGCCTGCCAAAGTTGGTCTTTCCCATCACTGGCATGACAGTCGGATATACAGTCGAACAACCTCGATTGCGACCCCGGTTACCCTTGCGCGAAATCCTGCATCATGAACAATACCACGCCCCAATTGACGAGGCCCTATTAGAATACGATCAAGCCATGATAGAAACCGGCATCTACAATAATCGACAGGTACCGGTACCAGAAAAAACAGAAGAGATGGAAGATTATGGATGGCTGGAGCATTCGGCCCGACGCATTTCCCAGATAATTCGCCCATTTCTACGTGAAATTTTAGATGAGCAGGGCTTCGAGCTAAAGTAGAAATAAGTGTAGAATATGAATATCATGATCTCCAGAGAGCAAACCCGTCAAAATTACGACCGCATGTCGCGCTGGTACGACCTGTTTGCAAGCAGTGAAAAGAAATTCACAGAAACAGGTTTGCAACTGCTGGCTATTGAGCCAGGAGAACATGTGCTCGAAATCGGATTCGGTACCGGTCATGCATTGGCAACCTTAACCCAACGGGTTGGAGATTTTGGTCTCGCAGCGGGGGTTGAGCTATCGCCGGGGATGATCGCTGTCACACGGGAACGGCAGACCAAAAGTTCACACAGAAGCGCGCAGATGATGCAAGGAGATGGAACTCTACTGCCTTTTATTCACAAATCATTCGATGCGGTCTTTCTGTCTTTTACATTGGAATTATTCAGCGACGATGAAATCCCGGTTGTCTTGAATGAATGCCATCGAATCTTGAAACCTGAAGGCAGGTTGGGCGTGGTAAGTTTGGCCAAGCGCGATGTGCTGGCCTGTCGTCTGTACGAGTGGGGGCACGAGCGCTGGCCCGTACTATTGGACTGCCGTCCGATCGAGTTAAGTAAAAGCCTGGAAGGGGAGGGGTTCCACGTCCAGGCTGAGAAGGTAGAAACTATGTGGGGATTGCCGGTTGAAATTGTGCTAGGCTGGCCGCTCTAGTGCCGCAATTTTGTTGCGGTATTAGGTAGCTTTTTGGCGGTAGAGTTTTTTATCTGGCACAGCCAACATGGCATCCAGATTTTCAGTCAGGCTGAGAAACTCAGCTACAGACCTGATATCAGCTGCGGGCTCAACCATCAGTGTATTGTAATCCACGTAAAGAACGTCCATATTGGGCTGGTTTGCCAGCCATACACGTACGCGTTTGAGATGTTCCTGGAACATGTCGGCCATTTCCTGGTCGTCCCCGTCACTGGGTTCGCCCCGCCGGATGAGCATCTGCTTTTGCGAGGCAAGGATTTCTGGGATCGCACGCTGCATAAATACAATTCTATATTTGTGAGCCGCGGGCAGGTATTCCAACAATGAGGAGATGACCTTTACTACCTTGCCTGGCGCGTCTTTGATCCAGGATTCGTCACCGTCCTTGAGCGCCTTGACCTGCTCTAACTCGTAATAGCCTTTCGGATTATCTTCATCAGCAACTCGGATATTATCGGTGACAATTCCCATTCCCCCGGCCTCGACTACCTTCATCATCATAGATGTTCCCGAGCGTGGCAATCCTGAGACAATGGTAATTACTGGTTGTTCGCGTTGAAAGCGTTTAAAGATACCCAAGTCCTTTTAGCCTTTCTTCGATGGTTTCCGAGCTTTCGCCGCCGGAGACCTTAGGCGGGGTGACACCGGAATGATCCAGGTATTTGCCAACCACCAGCGGTGGAATATCGCGGAAGGACGGATTGGGGAAATCTTTCAATCCCTGGCTGGAAAACAAAACACCGGGGACAACGTCTGGGTTGATGCAGTGATCTGCGCCCCAATGGTCGTTATTCTCATCAATAACGGTATCTTCCCATTTACCGAGACCGGTTTCAGAGGAGGCTCGATATCCGGAGGAGTAACCCAGGTTGAGGTCCGGGCCGAAGCGCAAAAGTGGGCCACTGAAGACTTCATGCCGCAAGGACACTTTTCCAAAAACAGGTTGCTTATCTGGCCCTTTCATATTCAACAGTTTATCTTTAATCTCAGTTGCCACTTGCTCTACCTGCTCGACGGGCACAATACCCTTACCTTCGCGCCCTGTCAGGTTTATATACAGGCTGTTCAGACCAATGGCATAAGCTTTGGTCTTTTCCCAATCAACCGCGGTCAAATTCTCGTCTAATTTTCCTGCCTGCATAGCCAGGTAGCCGTTCTCAAGCAGCCAGCGATTGACGTGGAATTTGTAACGGTAATCGGTAAACCCGTGATCAGACATGATCAGTAAATGGAGCTTCTTTCCGTTTTGCTTTTCTAAATGCGAATTGACGCGCCCAACGAACTGATCCAAGCGTCGATACCAATCCTGGACCACATCCGGGCGATCGCGGCGGAACATGTGTTGCACACGATCCAGGTCATCGAAAATGGAAGCCAGGATACCTTCTTTGAAGTCATCCAGCAGGTGAAACAAGATCCGTTCGCGTGCTGCAAATATATCTTCACATAGAGCAAGAAATTGTTCATCCGAAATACAACCATCTTCAAGCGCAGTCGTATCTTGCGGCCAGCCCAGCGAAAGAAACGAGCCGGCCGCCTGCCATGCCTGGCGAGCGAAAGATCCCGGTGAAGCATATTGCCAGACCGAATGTAGGGGATGGATCTGTAGCGGTATAAAGTACAGCCGCACGGGATCGGTAGAGGTCACGATAGCGCGCGTGATTGCATGCACGTTGACAAACATGCTGGTCTTGAATTTGATTTCGAGGATCGGGCTCCATTCGCCGGGCTTCAAATCGAAAGATCCACCAGCTAGCGATAGACGTGTATTTTCTTTGTCCAACACATCCAATTGAAATTCAACTTCAGCAGGAACCGTTTCGCCCTTGCGTTTAATAAAAGGGCCTTTCAAAGAAGATATATAGGAATTCCCTTTACTGATGAGAATCTCAACAGGCGTTTTGTGGCCTTCTTTTAAGAAACCGTTTTCGGTTGAAAAGAAGCTCCCTAAACCTAATTGCCCGCGAATGTCCGGCGTGCCCAGGCCCGGAATAACGCGAACCGGGGAACCTGGTCGCGAGGGGAACATAGCCGGCCACCACAGGACTGCAGCAGGATAGCCCTGGCTAACCGCTTCGTCGAACATGGTTTGCGCAGTATATGGCGGGGTGAACTGGGTGCCAATAGCACTAGTGCGTGTCGGCAAAATCGAGACGTAAGGTGCATACGTCTCAGGATTGCGATGGACAAAATCAAAAATGCCATGACTGCCAGGATCTGCACCCGTGGCGATACTCGTCCAAGAGACTTCAGTTTGTGGTGGGGCGCATATTTTTAATGGAGAATAGCCATCATCCTCAGCAAGTTGGCTCAGGTTGGGCAATTCGCCCTTCCCGGAATATGTTTCAAATAGTTTGGGGTCGAATGAATCGATTCCCAATATCAGTGCTCGCATCCTGGATCCTTCCTTTATTAATCATCTTTTAGCGGCGAGTATTATACCAACAGAATTGTACCGCCGAGTTTATTATTTCGATGAAAGATTGCATTCTAATTTATTTATGGTACATTGCAGCAATTACTGGTAGAAAAAATCATATGTAACGATAATTTGGAGAGACAATGAGCGATCACCCCATAACTCAATTCGATTTCTGGCTCGGGGAATGGGACTGCATATGGGGTGAAGATGGAAAAGCAACCAACCGTATCGAACGTATTCTGGGTGGAAAAGTCATTCAGGAAAATTTCTATGGAGGCGATTTACTCGGCCTCAGCCATTCAGTCTGGGATGCGGAACGCAAATTGTGGTGCCAGGCCTGGGTGGACAACAACGGATCATACCTCGACTTTACGGGTGGCTTCCATGATGGACAGATGATTCTGTCCCGTGACGCCATTGTGGATGGCAAAGCCTACAAACAGCGCACGGTCTGGCACAATATATCGAAGCTGACGAATTCGACTGGAACTGGGAACGTTCCGATGACGGTGGGGTAACCTGGTATGTGAAGTGGCAAATTAAATACAACCGCAAAAAATAACCTATAATCAGGGCATGACCCAACTTAGCCCCTCTGCCCAAAAAGTCCAGGATGCATTGATCTCTCTGGGCTTTGATTTAACCGTCATCGAAAACGCTAAAAGCGCCCGCACAGCGCAGGAAGCCGCGGATCGCGCCGGTGTGACCCTCGGGCAAATTGTCAAGTCGCTTATATTCAAAGGTGAGGTCAGCGGTAAACCCATCCTGGTGCTTACCAGCGGATCCAACCGCGTGGACCCAAAACGCATCAAGGCTTACGCTGGGGAAAAAATCGGGCGTGCCAACCCGGACTTCGTCCGTGAAGCGACTGGCTATGCGATCGGCGGCGTGCCACCTATTGCGCATGCTCAGAAAATGGAAACTTATCTGGATGAAGATCTGATGCAGTATGACGCCATCTGGGCTGCAGCAGGTACACCTAATGCGATTTTTGAGTTAACGCCAGATGATTTACAAAAAATGACTCAAGGGAAAGTGGTTGGGGTAAAGTAAAACCATCCTATGTATGACCGGTTGGTGGTGAGCCCGGTTCAGGGGGTGGAAGCGGCGCACCTAGCGACAAAGATATCAAAACCAAAGTCAGTATCATAAATGGAAGCGCCACCCACAGCAGCGCTGTCTCATATCCCGATGGAGTTACAACCGACCGAGTCTTCGTTGAACCAATTGGGTTCGACAGTATCAAGAAATCGGGCAACCTGATCTTCACTCTGACATGTTCGGGTGGAAATGCCAAGGTAAGTTATAACGGTGGATCTGTGAAAAGCGGCTCCCCGGGTTGCAACAAGACCTGGACTGTGTTTTTTACGAACGTTAGTGATGGTAATTTAAAAATCTACCTCGATAGCAATGGTTACGTTGACTGGACTCTAATCGTAGCAGGCGCCGGATAAATTGATTGATACGAAAATATAAAAGCGAGTAGGGAGTATTATGTACATTGCTCGCTTTTTGTTTGCAATCAGACTATTTTTATCGTAAAA
>CAZCPP010000275.1:0-5371 GCA_964500655.1 uncultured Anaerolineaceae bacterium
CGGCTTTGGTAGATCATGCCCACTCTATTCTTTTCTTAAAGTGCAAACATAGTGCCAAGATGAGCCTCCTGCCGAATTCACAATATAAGCAACTTATCAGAATAGGTAGAAAAAGCAATAATTAGGGTGATTTAATAGGATTATCTTTCTCTATCCAAATTCGTTATCTTTGTCACATAGATAGAGTCAGATACTATGCTAGACTTACATTAGGGATGAGCAAAAAAATCGATTCGGTAATAAGAAAACGGTAAATAATGATTGACCGCATTTTTACGCGCAACATAAAAATCGAGGTGAAACATGAATGAACCAAAAATCGGTGTTTATGTGTGTGCTTGCGGAATTAACATCGCCTCCAAGGTAGATGTTGATGCTGTAGCAGAATTTGCTGCCGCACTACCCAACGTGGCAGTCGCCCGGACTTCCAGCTATACCTGTTCGGAACCGGGTCAGGATGTCATTCAGAATGATATCCGTGAAGGACTGGTGAACCGGGTAGTTGTCGCCTCATGTACTCCGCGCATGCACGAACCCACCTTCCAGAGAGCTTTGGCCGCCGAAGGATTGAATCCATACTTCTTTGAAATGGCCAATATTCGCGAGCACGTCTCCTGGATTACAGAAGATCCTGTTGAAGCAACCGAAAAAGCAAAGCGGCTGGTTCGTTCGGCGGTGTTGCGAGTAGCGCACCACGCCCCCTTGGAAGCCCGCCAGGAACCGGTCAAAAAGGCAGCCCTGGTGGTCGGCGGCGGTATCGCTGGCATTCAGGCAGCGTTTAATATCGCCGAATCTGGTTATCCGGTCTATCTCGTTGAGAAAGAACCAACCATCGGTGGCAAGATGGCCCAGTTGGATAAAACCTTTCCCACCCTCGACTGTAGTATATGAATTCTCGGGCCGAAAATGATGGATGTCGGTCGACATCCTAACATAGAATTGCTCGATTACAGTGAGGTAGTCAACGTTCAGGGTTACGTGGGTAATTTCGACGTCAAGGTGCGTCGCAAACCACGTTTCGTTCACACTGATTTGTGCACCGGCTGTGGTTTATGCGCTGAAGCCTGTGTAATGCACGGCGGCAGTGGACGGTTACTGGTACCTTCGGAGTTCGACGAAGGTATGGGAAAAAGAGCTGCAGCCTATATACCCTTTGCACAAGCCATCCCCCTCAAAGCCACAATTGACCCTAACAGTTGCCTGTGGCTCGTAAAAGGAAAGTGCTCAAAGAAATGCGAAGAAGTTTGTGGAACCGACGCCATCGACTTTGAGATGGAAGAAACCACAGTTGATATCGAGGTCGGCTCCATCGTCGTAGCTACTGGTTATCAAATGTGGGACGCTGCTAAAATCCCCGATTATGGTTACGGCGCTTCTCCCAACATTCTCACTGGCTTAGAATTTGAACGCTTGACTAATGCCGGTGGCCCCACCGCCGGAGAGATCGTCACCGCCGAAGGCGAAACGCCCAAGAAAGTTGCCATTATCCACTGTGTTGGCAGCCGTGATGAGCGGGCTCACGCCTACTGCTCTCGCTTTTGCTGTATGTACTCGCTCAAACAGGCTCACCAGTTCAAAGAAAAGACCGGTGCTGAAGTCTACAGCATCTATATGGATATGCGCACCTTCGGCAAGGATTACGAGGAATTCTACCGGCGTAACCGTGAGGAAGGCATCCAGTTCATTCAAGGACGCCCTTCTCAAGTTACAGTAGATCCCGAGACCAATAAATTATTCATTGACGTCGAAGATATCCAACTTGGGCAGGTAATGGAGTTGGATAATCTAGATATGGTAGTTTTGGCCACAGCGATCGAACCACCCGAAAATGCGGATGAGATTGCCTCAACCTTTGGTTTGGGCCGTACACCTGATGGCTGGTTCGCCGAGGCGCACCCCAAACTACGTCCGGTGGAAACTGCTACAGCAGGTGTATTCCTGGCAGGATGTGCCCAAGGTCCACGCGATGTGCCTGACTCTGTAGCGCATGCTGGGGCTGCCGCGTCAGAAGTAGTTCGCATTTTCAATCAAGGTGAAGTAACCATCTCTCCCACTATCGCGGAAGTAATGCCAGATAAATGTGTCGGATGCGGCGAATGCATCCTGAGTTGTCCCTATACAGCTATCTGGCACAACAATGATGATAAAGCCGAAGTCAACGCGGCACTATGTCAGGGTTGCGGTACCTGTGCTGCAGCCTGTCTCTCGGGGGCTATCACAGCGCTGCATTTCACCGATGAAGAGATCGTAGCTCAAATCGACGGGTTATTGGAACTGGTGGTGTAATGATGGAACCAATCCAAATTCAAGGAACTTTCCAACCCAAGGTGGTCGCCTTTTTATGTAATTGGTGTTCATACGCGGGGGCAGATAACGCCGGCATCTCGCGTTTACAATCACCGGCCAATATTTTGCCTATCCGGGTGATGTGCTCTGGACGAGTCTCTCCGGAAATGATCTTGCGAACCTTCCGCTCAGGCGCTGATGGCGTAATGGTGCTGGGCTGTCATATCGGCGACTGCCATTACATCAACGCCAACCATCGCACAGTCAAGCGTATGCCCCTGTTGCGCAACTTACTGGGCTTTGTGGGTATCAACCCCGAGCGATTCATCCTGGACTGGGTATCTTCGGCTGAAGCACCGAAATTTGCCAGAGTGACAAGTGATTTCGTTGCCACCATCCAAGAATTAGGACCTATCGCAGATGAACTAGGTGTTGAGCCATTATTTGTAACCGATGCTATGATAAACAAAGCCGCAGCAGACTTGGCAGAGGTGTGAGATGATCGAAGAAATTCGCAAACAAGTTGCTGAACAACTCAAAAAACTCGATGGCGTGGTAGCCTTGCGTAAGACCGAAGACGGCACGGCCCCATTCCTGTTTCAGAAAGAAAAATCTCTCAAAGAGCTTGAAATAGCTCCACGCTATCCTCTCTCCGAAACAGTTTCCAAACTACAGAAACGCTTTAAAAAAGCAAATTTCGGCATCGTAGCCCGCGGTTGTGACGAACGCGCCCTGGTCGAAATGGTAAAAAGAAATCAGATCGATCCTGAACGTCTTGTTGTGATTGGGGTTGCATGTTCCACCGAAGAGGCAGAATCTTGTTATTGTTCTGAACCTGCTCCAAATGTCGATCAGTGGCCTGCGGGATTCTTGATTGGTGAACCCGTTCCAGGAGCATCACCCAATCCCATGGTCGCAGAATATTCCCAGATGCCCCTCGAAGAACGTCTGGCGTTCTGGAAAGCACAATTTACCAAATGCCTGAAATGCTACGGCTGCCGGGATATTTGCCCGGTCTGCTTCTGCGAGGCCTGCGCCCTAGAAGACCCGTTGTGGGTCGAGCCGGGTTTATTAGCACCTGATTTTCCCATGTACCATTTCATCAAAGCACAGCATATGACCACTCGCTGTATTGCCTGCCGTCAATGCGAAACGGCCTGCCCGGCAGATATTCCACTGACGGTACTTTACGATTTGGTTCGACAGGACGTGGCTGATCAGATTGGATACGTACCAGGCGCGGATATCAACGCTAAACCGCCGCTCTCGCTAACTTTAGCCGATGCAGCCATAGAATCCGATCTGGTGTATTAGGGAGTTAATGATGGAATATAAAAACATCCAAACTATTTGCCCCTTTTGCGGGTGTGGTTGTGCGCTCAACCTGGAAGTGATCGACGGCGACGTCGTCGGTGTGTTGCCAGTCAACGACCACCCTGTCAGCCAGGGAAGCCTGTGCATCAAAGGTTGGAACGCGCACGCCTTCGTAGGTCATGAAGACCGCCTGAAGTCGCCTCTAATCCGCGAAAAGGGAAGTTTCCGTCAAGCCAGTTGGGACGAAGCCCTGAGCCTGGTTGCCGAGAAGTTGGGCAGCATCCAGAAGAAACATGGCCCGGATAGCATCGGAGTATTGGCTTCAGCCAAATGCACAAACGAAGAAAATTACCTGCTGCAAAAGTTCGCTCGCGCGGTGATTGGGACTAACAACGTAGATCACTGCGCCCGTCTCTGACACAGTCCCACAGTGGCCGGTCTGGCCGCCTCCCTTGGTTCTGGCGCTATGACGAACTCGATATCCGAGTTTGAAAACGCCGACTGTGTCTTGATCACCGGGTCGAATACCAGCGAGGCCCATCCCCTGATCTCCACTCGCATCATGCGCGCCAAAGCTAAAGGCGCTAAGATCATCGTGGTCGATCCGCGCACCACCCAGATGAGTATGCTGGCCGATCTACATCTCAAGCAGCAGCCCGGTACCGATGTTGTCTTTCTCAATGGGATGATGAACCTGATTATCTCCGAGGGCCTGGCCGATGAAGCTTTCATCGCCGAGCGGACAGAGGGGTTTGAAGAACTTAAAGAAACCGTGGCTGATTACACGCCTGAATATGTAGAAGAGATTACTGGAATCCCGGCAGAGGATTTAAAGCGGGCCGCACAAATATATGGCAGTGTTGAGAGCGCCAGCATCGTTTATGCTATGGGCATCACCCAGCACACTACTGGCGTAGATAATGTTCTCTCATGTGCGAATCTCGCCATGCTGACGGGGAATGTCGGGCGAGCCTCTACCGGTGTGAACCCCTTACGCGGGCAAAATAACGTCCAGGGGGCCTGCGACCTAGGCGGCTTGCCAAATGTATATCCTGGTTATCAAAAGGTGACAAATCCAGCAATACGCGAAAAATTCGAAAAAGCTTGGGGCGTTGGGACGGAGAACGGAGAGCATAAGACTGAATCCGGTTCCCGGTCCCCGGTTCCCAATCTTTCTGACGAAGTTGGACTCACCGTTACTGAGATGGTCGAACTGTCCGGGACTGGCGAAGTCAAAGCCCTATATGTTATGGGAGAAAACCCCCTTGTCGCCGATCCCGACATCAACCATGCCCGTGAATGTTTGAAAAAACTCGATTTCCTGGTTGTTCAGGATATCTTCCTGTCCGAAACGGCTGAAATTGCAGATGTGATTTTACCCGGTGCATCTTACGCCGAAAAAAATGGCACATTCACTGCCACAGATCGACGAGTGCAGTGGAGTAACCAGGCTATCGACCCCCTCGGTGACAGCAAACCCGATTGGGAGATCATTTGTAAACTGGCTGAGAAGATGGATGCTCCTGGCTTTGTTTTCTCCTCCACCGAAGAGATCATGGCCGAGTATACCCCTCTGACACCGATTTAAAATTTCAAAATATTTTGCAAGCGAAAAAACAGAATAACAAAAAATATTTCTGTATACGGCCTTTTTTGAATTTAAACATGGACTTGACAAGGTGTGTGTGTGTGATACTCTACTAATCAGTTAAGAAAAAACAACAGTAATTATGGAAACTGGTGAAATACCTCAACCAACTAAACTAGAAAC
>CAZCPP010000275.1:5381-5621 GCA_964500655.1 uncultured Anaerolineaceae bacterium
TTTCTCCTCCACCGAAGAGATCATGGCCGAGTATACCCCTCTGACACCGATTTACGGCGGGATTACCCGCGAGCGGTTGACCAAGGGTAACGTGCTGCAATGGCCTTGCCCAACCGAAGATCACCCAGGGACACCTTATCTCCATAAGGGTAAATTCTCTCGCGGTCTGGGTAAATTCCACGCTGATGCTTACAAAGAACCTGCTGAAAAGATCGATGAAAACTACCCTTTGGTTTTAAC
>CAZCPP010000276.1:0-5607 GCA_964500655.1 uncultured Anaerolineaceae bacterium
ATTGTACTACCCCCCAGATATGGGGGCGACCTTGCTAACTACCAGAGAGCCTTTAATTTTTTGGTGTCCATCGGGCCTCAATTTTCAAGATAATATTATCAACAGGCTGCGAGGTTCGAAAAATATTTCCCACCGGATGGTTCTCCCCGATACTTTCTGTTCATGGCTACATGTACTACCCTGATACCAGCATTGCCTGTAATGGGCAACGATACTGAGTGATTTATATCACATTGAGGTAATAATATGTGATACAGCCCACATTCCGCACCCAAAAATTACACTTTGAGCTGATTATTCATCTTGCGCGCACGACGCATGCGGGGTTTTAATGAAATGAGATCGCCAGCGCCTGGAGGCTGTTGAACCCGGCCGTCACGGGTGCCATTATGGGATTGCGGTGACCCTATGGCAAATAAATCGTCAAACCAATGAGTCCTGCGGATCTTTGTTGACTTGGGAAAGATGTATATTTTTTACATAGGGTGATGTCATCGCTCTAATCAGGGCTTGGGAAAGATATATTTTTTCCACATAGGGTGATGTCATCACACTAAGCAGGGCACTATATCCGATGTCGAACTGTACTTCAGACCCAACCTTCAAACCTGCATCCCTGACTTCCAGGATTAAATGATCGCTGCTTCCCCCCAGAATATTCGCCTTCATCTTGGGCTTGATCGCCGATATGTCAATATCCTGCCTCCCAAGAGCAAGGATTGCCCTTTGCACGTTTCCTTTGTCTTCAAATACAGGTTTGTTACCGAATGCATCCTGGGCAATTTCGCCGTAAGGCCTTGATGGTTTTTCCTTAAGTTCAATAACCTCAGCGATCAATGTAAATGCATCCGTATATAAGCCTGGAATCCCTTTTCGGTTTAGTGTGTCACAACCCAGCAGGATAGCCTCACCGATGCGCAAGTGATTGATGAGGCCAACGTCCGGCGTAGAGATAAACCATTGATAATTTGCCGAATTCCCTCCAGAGATGATTTCAAGGTTGATGCCATACTTGCGTTGTAGGTGATCAGCAATTGCAGACAATTCCCGCATTTTTGCCTCGGTGGGCCTGACACCCCCAAAACAAGCTAAATTCGTTCCTAACCCGACCAGTTTAACGCCTCGCAGATCCATCACTTCCGCCACCATTGGCTCGACATCGGAGGGAAGTATGCCTTCTCGCAGATCACCTAGTTCTACAATCAGAACGACTCGATGGATCTTGCCACATTTGATTGCATGTCTGGAAAGAAGCCGGATAACGGAGATTTCAGTATTGAGACTCATGTCGGCAAATTCAACCACACGTTCAACTTCGCTAAGCATGGGAGAACGTATGAGGATGAATTGCGCATCTATCCCGGCCTCTCGCATCTTTTGGATGTTGGCGATGCGAGAATCGCCGAAGGAGCGAATGCCACTTCCGAGCAAAGCGCTCGCAATCCTGGGGGAGCCACATACCCCTTTTGTGACGGCGCTGACGCTGATCCCCTTGGAGCCGTATAGCGCCGTCAGCTTGCGGGCATTATGCGCCAGTTTGTTGAGCTCTATCTCTATCCGAGGTGCTGGCATCTCATACTCTAACTCTCATACCGAATCGTTTAATAGCACTCTGAACGATCTCATCCAACAAATCTACCCCGTCCTTCCCTTCCGCGCGCGCCATGAAGCCAACGTAACTGTGAGGTTTTTCTTTGGGCGTGCACATCAGTCCCGCGAAGGTATTTCCCTCCAACAAGAACGGGCCTTCATCGGTCAATATCGTATCAATTCGACCAAAGTCCTTGAAACCCAACACATCATAAGCCTGGAGCGCCAATTGCTGCATCATCTGGGTCTCTTTAGCAGTCAGCGGAGCAGGACAAAGGAAGGAATCGTTATCTAACTCCTTTTTCTCAAAGGTCAGCGTGATATTCCCCTCACGATACACAATCTCTAAGGGAGGCAGGGCTCTTGCCTTTTCATTGCCCAGGACACCCAGGGTAATTTCTCTCCCTTGCAGGAATTTCTCTATCAGGACTGATTGGCCGATAGTATTGAGTCTTTCTACAACACCACTGACCAGTTGGTCGTAGTTCTGGATAACTGAAGCCTCGTTGATCCCTGCGCTGCCCCGGCCAGCTACCGGTTTGATGAAAAGCGGATATTCAAAAGGCGGGTCGTCCCGAAACAGCTCACAGTCCTTCTTCGATCTGGCCACATAGAAAGGTGATGTCGGTAAACCCTCCTGCTGCCAGAGCCTTTTCGCCAGCGATTTATCCGTGGCGATGGCTATAGTGAATGTGTCAGATCCGACGTAGGGTATCTCCAATTCTTCAAGAATCGCGGCTTCTACAAGGCTGGAGACATTGAAGACAAGCTCAACTTGTGAAGCCTGTAGATCGTTGATAAAATCAGGTCCCCATTGAATTTGATGTACGCTGTAACCAGCTTGGGTCAACGCCCGTTCGTGGTGCTCCACCTCTGCATCTGTCTCATCAATAACGTTATCGGCACCGATGAGCTTTTCTTGAATAGCAAAGTTTCCCCGTTTCTTGTTCAGCAGGCCGATTCTCATTTTTACCATTGCGGTTCGCATTCCTTTTGTGATCACTTGCTTTTGACACCCAAAGAGGCGCGCTTGTATTCTTCAACCCAATCATCTCGCGGGCAACTCGATTTTCAACTCGTCCAATAGAGGCGCAATTGTCTCTTTCAACCCCACTCGTTTGAACCGACAACTTTGTTGTGACGAACACCCTTGTGCAGGTGATCTGATCGCCGTTTACGAAAAGACCTGTTTTCTGGCAGGTGGAAGTTCTCTCGGGGCAAATCAAGAGAGATACTTCGATATCTCCCGGTTTAGTTGTCGCGCTTTGGTTTAGCCCAATCCACTTTGAGTTCCCGTTCATTCAAGGAATAAGCGTTGAACATTTCGATGGCTTTTTCAGCTTCGCTTTGCGTGCCCAGCGTGACAAAGGCAAAACCTCTTGACGCGCCGGTACCTCGATCTGTGATAATTTCTGCTAAAGTGACTTCCCCGGCCTGGGCGAACAGGGTGCTGAGTTCTTCCTGGGTAGTAGCTTTTGGGAGGTTGCCTACAAATACTTTGGTATTCATTTTATACCGCCTTCTCCGGGCTTGCCGGAAAAAAAAATCCGCCACCCTATAAAAGGGACAGCGGCAAAGATAAGTCACGATTCCAATTAAATGTAATGTTATTTTACCACCAATCGGGGGAGTGGTTTAGACAATAGAGACACTTTACAGTGTGCTACGCGAAGGTTGGAAGGGGCCAGAGTGGCACACGCGGATTTTGGTGGAATGAGATCACCATCGCTGGAGGCTGTTGAAACCGGTCGTCACGGGGGCATTCATTGGACTGCGACGCCCCAATCAGGGCGAGGGCATCATCTATGAGTGTGAAATTACGCTGGCGCAATGTTATACTTCGCGAATAAATTGTCAGGCAATGCAAGTTTTTGGAGATGGCGAATTCATATATGTCTTAAGTCCAGAAAGAACTGCACCGCCCCGAATACTTCTAATGAACGGCAGGTCGGTTGGTAGGGGCTCTCGTGGGGAAAGAAGAGAGCGAGCTACCATCTGCGAAAACTCTTTAGAAAATGGTAACCCAGGCTCAGGTGAATACCATGTCCTTATTTTCCCTTCAGCATCAATCGTAAACAAACCGACATTTGCTTTCTTAAAAATCTCCAGATTGCGTATCGCAGCTTGTGATTTGGTCTGATCAAGGACAATATACGCCTCATTCCCAAAATTTCGATGGCGGAAAGCTTGGTGGATGGCACGTCGCCAATTACAAAGCTTAAATTCAACCGTAATCACATACTGCAGAGCATGCATTTCCTCGTTGAAAATCACTAAGTCAGGGATACTACCTGGAGCCGATACCTCATACTTCATACCAATATTAAGGTTTAGATTATTAATAGCTTCTTGAATAAGGAGGCTATAACAACGTGCAAGTTCTGCCTCAGACCGAAACCCAACTGTTTGCATTGTCATTCGGGCTGCCTCTGATACATTGCAAGAGCGTTTATCCACGCAGGGAGATGAGAGCGCTCTGAGTTCGGGTCTAGGAATACACCTGACGCTTCAATCTGTTCAAAAAGTGCCATAGCATTCATCACAAGCTCCTTTATATACACTGCGCGATCTTGGACAGCTGGCAATACAGCGACCTGCTTGGAGAATAAGATGAAATAATGTTTGTATAGTTCCGCCCTTTGCGAATTTAGAGAGCTGTCTGGATTAAGAAGGTACTCCTTATATTGAGAATCATCGAAGAGATTTTCCCAATCTGGCATGAGTTCCCGAAGTGGTCCAAGATATGTGTCCTCGATCCATTGAAGCAGGCGGCCTGAGAATACTCTAGGCCGCGGGGATTGGCCTCCCGGCTCACGTGTTACGAGCCGTGATATATCAAATGAACGCAAGTTTTCATAGGATCCCACTGACACCGAGGTTGGGTCTGCCACAGAGAGCAATAAACCTTCTAGCCCTGAATATCCAACATGCACTTCCAAATCATTAAGCCTGAGAGCCCGAACAAATCTCAGGGTTCCAGCAAGATACACAGGATCCTTAATCTGCTTCGAATAAAAGTTATTTTCGAACATCAAGTAGATACCAGATATTTCTGCGTAACTGGTTGCCCATGACAGCAATTCATCACGAGGTGTTCCTGGTTCAAGATGTATGGGCTTGGCAATGACCGTTTGAAGTAGCGGTTTGCTCAATCCGAGCTCATATTTCGCCCTTATAAAAGGCTCAAGAAAGAGCGAATCTAGTTGCTCAAAGTAACCGTCAGGAAGATCTTTAAAGTATCTTGTTGGGATAACAAAATACTTCAACCCAAGATTGTTCTGAAATGTTAGGCACTCCTTAGCCACCTCAAAAGCATGGTCCAAGTAATCCGCAGTCGAAAAACCATCAAGAACATTTGCAGGGAAAAAAGGGTAGGTTACAAGTTTGCTTTTACTGTCACCCGGTAGGTAAAATTGTGGATCTATCCAGCTTGCACTTAACAGCTCTGGTGGAATCCGAGCTTCGATTCGATCTGCCTCTATGTTTACAGGTGATATGATCAATCCGTCACCTGCGCCGTCTTCAATGAAGGATTGGGTATTCCAAACGAAGTTATGTCCGCATTGATGATAGATCAGCATGATTGACGCTCCAGTCCCAGGCAATGCATAGCAGCTTCAACTGTTCTAAATCGTTTAAATGGTTGCGGTTCAAGCGCTCGTTGAATGAAACCAACTAACTGCTCATCATGCCCTTGGGCTGGCTCTACATAGATTCCACTCATGATATTCTCTACCAGACTATTCTGATTGCCTACATGCTTGGGATCAAACGGATGAAATCCATGCATTAGCTCCAACATAAGCAATCCAAGCAAGAAGAAATCGGTACGGACATTTATCATTGTCTTTTTATTCTGTATTTGCTCGGGTGCTCTGTAGATGGGAGTTCCTGGCCCGTGCTCGGCTATTGTTGCTGTCAGAGATGTATCATCAAGAAAACGCGCAATGCCTAGGTCAATAATTCTAGTGCATAGTTAAGATAAATCTTGTCAAAACAGAGAAATGTGTCATACTG
>CAZCPP010000277.1:0-5603 GCA_964500655.1 uncultured Anaerolineaceae bacterium
TATGCCTTATCCCGTGAGCATCTACCTTTTTCATAGTTCTGTCAGTGAATCAGATCGGTTTATTAATTGTAATTACTCTTTCAAATGCCTTGGCAGCTTGCGGAAGCGGCGGTCCTTCTACAAACTTTAGAGTAAATATGACTGATTTTGTATTCGAGCCAAATGTTTTTTCGGTTCCCGCGGGAGAAACCATTACGCTCGATCTTACCAATAACGGTGCGGTGGAGCACGAATTCGTGATAATGAATTTTGGTAATGAAGTTGGTGATGATTTTGGAAGTGAAGATGAAGATAATATTTATTGGGAAGCTGAATTGGAAGCCGGTGAAAGCGGCACTTTCACCTTCACCGCCCCTGTCGAATTTGGAGAGTATCAGGTTGTTTGCGGTATTGAAGGGCATGTCCTTGCAGGTATGATCGGCTCCATGAAGGTTGTGGCTCCGTAGTTGCGGAAGCTCTACTGTGCCCTGTCTCCTGACAGGGCTTTTTGTTTTCAGAGTACAATCAAATTATGGATGAAGCCTCGCTGCTTACCAGCCTTTCCAACCCACTTGTAAAGAAAGCTCGTGCGTTAAAAAGACGCAAGGCGCGTACGGAACACGGATTATTCCTGGTCGAAGGGTTGCAGCTTGTAGGCTTCGCCATCGAAGCAGGTTGGGATGTAGATGCTTTAATCTACGCCCCTGATCTGTTAGCTGGTGATTTTGCCAACACCTTGTTAGAAAAAGCTAGGCGCAGTGGAATAAACCCAAAATCTGTTTCTAGGCAAGTGATGGAATCGCTGGCTGAAAAAGAGAATCCGCAAGGTATTTTGGCACTGGTGAAGCAACGTGATTTGGGATTCGACGATTTAGGTACCACCCGCAGCGGTGTGGCATTGGTCTCTCCACAAGATCCAGGCAACGTTGGGACCATCCTACGAACCATCGACGCTGTAGGCGCCGACGTACTCTTCCTACTTGATCCCCTGAAAGAAACCCGAAGTAGCGCGGATTTATACCATCCCACCTGCGTGCGAGCCAGCATGGGAACCATATTTTGGAAGCCGGCTGTTCGGGAAAATTTTATCAATTTTAAAAAATGGGCTAGGGAGAAGGATATTCTATTAATCGGTACTTCTGCCAAAGGCCAAATGAATTATCAGGAAATCCAGGGGGTTAATTCTCCCTGGCTGCTAGTGCTTGGCAGTGAACAAAAGGGACTTTCCGTGGAACAGCTTGCTTCATGTAACCTGACCGTATCTTTACCCATGCGAGGCAAAGTCAGTTCCTTGAATTTATCTGTGGCTGCAGGAGTGTTGTTGTACACAATAAATGCAACGTAGGGACACAATTTTCGTGTCCCTACGAGAATGTCAAAGCATAGTTTTTAGGTTGATTACAAATCATCATCGCCTAACCACAGATCATCATCGTCCTCCCCTTCGCTTTCCCAGTTGTCTAAATTGTCTTCTTCCCAACTATCTATGTTGTCTTCCGAGGGGGAGTAAGTTGCACAACCGGTATCAGGATCAATTTCAACACCAGCTGCACTGCAAAAACCTTCATCGATGAAGACACAATCCATATAATGACAACGGATACGAGGCATACTTTCCTCCTGTCAGGGCTGGCGCACCAACCGGATAATGGAGATGATGAAAATAAGCGTCATAGTAGATTGCGATGCAAGGCAGAATGGGCAATAGGCTCTCAGAATGGCGAATTCTACATAAATTAAATAGGCTGTAAACAGAAAGCCAGTTAGCGCCATTCCGAAGATCAGTATGGGACTGTTCGTATCAAAGAATTTATCACGGCGTTCAAACCAGTGCACCAGTAAGATAGCGAAATATCCGGCGATACCAACGCTAGCCACCGGGATACCGTACACTTCTGAATAACGGCTGGCGTTTACACTCGCGCAATCGTCGCTTCCCAGGCACATGGCATCGTTGGAAGTTGCTTTATAGATTGTCATATACACCGAGACAATCAGTCCAATCACGACTAAGATTAATGAGATGCGATATAACCATTTATCCATTAAAAATCCTCTTTGTATGTGCTGCTCCGACGTTTTGGAGCGGGGTTGTGATGTTATAACATCCAGGCAGTTACTTCTTCACCAGTAGTGAGCGATTTTACACCAGCGGGGATGATTATTAAAGAATTTGCCTCTACGAGCGATAATAAATTTCCGGAACCTTGATGCCCGGCTAAATGCGCGGTCAGTATACCATTTTCCTCGTTCACAACGGCGCGTAAATAACTCTCGCGCCCATCAGAAGTAATATTCTCCGCGAGACGCACCCGGATCGTTGGCCTACTTCCGAATTCACGACCACTCAATTGTTCCAAAGCGGGTCGCGCGAAAACTTCGAAAACTACAAAAGCTGAAACCGGGTTGCCGGGTAAGCCAATGAATGGGATATCCTTGAACTTACCAAAAGCTAATGGTTTACCGGGGCGCATATTGACACGCCAGAAAGTTAGTTCACCTTTTTCCTCGACCACATCTTTTATGAAATCAAACGCGCCAACGCTAACCCCAGCAGACGAGAGGATCAGATCAACGTTATTAGCGGCAGCGCTTTCTAACAAATCCCCTACAGACTCTCGCTGATCGGCAGCAATGCCCAGGTTGAGCAATTCAACCTCGAGTCCTTCGAGCATTCCAGAAAGGGTATATGTATTCGAATCGCGAATCTTGCCAGGGAGTAATTCCGCATCCACCGGGATGAGTTCGTCTCCGCTGGAGAGCAGCGCTACAAGCGGTTTTCGATGGACGGGCACTTCCGCGATACCCAAAGTAGCCAGCAGTCCCATATCTTGCGGGCGCAGTTTATGGCCGGTTTTCAACACGGACTGGCCAGCCTGTATATCTTCACCCCGTGGACGAACGTAATCGCCAGCACGCACAGCTTTATAAATTGTCACGTTTTTAGGGGTGGGAGTGCCAGGGCTGCGATCTTGAAAGTTCGTCTCTTCAACTGGAATGACAGCATCTGCTCCATCCGGCATGGGGGCACCTGTCATGATGCGCGCGGCCTGGCCGGGGGAAAGAGTCACTTTTGGGCTGGTGCCGGCTGGAATATCAGCGACAACCTTAAGATTCCGGGGAGAAGCGGGTGAAGCCTTTGCCAGGTCAGAAGCGATGACGGCGAATCCATCCATGGATGAGTTGTCAAATGAAGGCAGGTCAATCTGCGTAGTTATATCGGTTGCGAGTATTCGCCGTGCGCATTTTTCCAGAGGCAGGATTTCTGTCGCGGAGGGTTTGAATTCGGAGAGGATGCGCTTTCGCGCTTCGTCAACACTGAGCAAAGACATAACATTTTCTAGGACAAGACCGCAAGCTTAATTCATTCTAAGGTTCTATCCAGGTTTGATGCGTTGCGCTTCCATTACATTAGGTAAATTTTCGATGCGAGTCAGAGTGCGGCTGAGTTGCTCGATATCACGGACTTCAATCATTAATTTGATATCTGCCAGATTCTGGTTAGTTTTTACATTTACATCAGCGATATTGATGCCTTCATTATTAAGCAAGTTAGAGATGTCGCCCATTAGCCCTTGTCGATCGTAGGCGTGAATTCTTACCGGTACGGAATATGTACGCACATGTGAGCCCCATGATACTTCTACCATCCGTTCACGCTCACGCATGCGCAGGATGTTGGGGCAGTCTTGGCGGTGGACGGTTGCGCCGCGTCCGCGCGTGATATAGCCAATGATTTCATCCCCAGGGGTTGGATTGCAGCATTTGGCCACATTTGTGAGCAAACCTTTCAAGCCAACCACGTCAACGGCTTCAGCCGATGACGTTTCACTGGTAGGGGTGCTGGCCGTCAGGATGTCAAGGTTTTCTTCATCCTCCGAAAGTTTTGTGACAATGTTGCTGACAGACAGATCGCCTGTGCCCAGCGCTACATATAAGTCTTTTGGCGCCCGGAATTCCAGTTCATGTGCCAGCTTCTCAAGATTGGTTGAACCCATTCCCAAGCGCCCCAGCTCGCGTTCGAGGAGGTTCCGCCCGGTAGACAGATTTAGCTCGTGAGCCTGTTTCTTGAACCAGACCTTGATCTTCGAACGTGCGCGCTGTGTCTTGACTAATCCAAGATTTGTGTTTAACCAATCCCGACTGGGTCCGCCGCGCTTCACAGTCAGAATCTCAACCTGGTCGCCAGTTTTCAGCTCATATTCTAAAGAGGTAAGTTTTCCGTTAACTCGTGCACCCCGGCAGTGGTGTCCGATGTCCGTATGGATATGGTAGGCGAAGTCGATGGGAGTGGAGCCACCTGGTAAATCGATAATATCGCCACGCGGGGTGAAGACATAAACCCGGTCCTGGAATACGTCGGTTTTCATACTCTCGACGAATTCCTGGGCATCATCCACGTCACTACGCCATTCCATCATTTTACGTAACCAGGTAATTCGATCTTTATAGGACTTGTCACGTGGTGTCCCTTCTTTGTATTTCCAATGGGCGGCAATACCGTACTCAGAATTTTGATGCATCTCAGGAGTGCGGATTTGCACTTCGAGGGTTTTTCCATCATCGTAAATGACCGCTGTGTGTAGCGATTGATAGAAATTATCTTTTGGCGCGGCAATATAGTCATCGAATTCGCCGGGAATTGGACGCCAATGTGTGTGGATCAAACCCAGAGTTGCGTAGCAGGCTGGAACATCCGGAACGATCAATCGTACGGCACGCAAATCGCGAACCAGGTCGAAAGATTTTCCCTTCCTCTGCATCTTGCGATAAATTGAATAAATATGTTTTGGGCGTCCGCTAATCTCTACTTCAATATTATTCTGAGTGAGCACTTGCTTTAGCTTGTCTACTATTTGGTCCACTTGAATTTCACGATCCGGGCGGCGTTCTTTGAGTTGGTCAGCGATCTCTTTGTATTTATCTGGATCAACATAACGGAATGCCAGGTCTTCCAGTTCCCACTTGATCTGCCAGATACCCAAACGGTTGGCAAGTGGAGCATAGATCTCAAGCGTCTGTTTTCCAATACGACGGCGTTTCTCCTCGGGCATGTATCCCAATGTACGCATGTTGTGTAAGCGGTCAGCCAGCTTGATTAATACCACCCGTACATCATCACCCATCGCTAAAAAAGTTTTCCGTAGTGTTTCTGAAACTACATCGGGGCTGCGACCCAGGGGTGCTTGTGTTTTAAGCAATTCCACATCTTCTGCTTGTGCTTCAGTTTGTTCTTTGCCATCCAGCCCGCTTTGACTGACTCGTGGAAGATTAGTAAGCTTGGTTACCCCATCTACAAGGCTGGCAACGATTTCCCCAAAATCACGACGAATATCATCTATTGTAACTTTGGTGTCTTCAACGGTATCATGTAGTAATCCGGCTGCAATAACTTCTGGCGGCACACGCAATTCAGTGAGTATATTAGCCACTGCCAAGCAATGATTAATGTACGGCTCGCCCGAGTTTCGCTTTTGTCTACGATGAGATTTTTTTGCCACCCGATAGGCGCGTTGCACCAACTCCCGATCAGCCAGCGTGAATGTGTCCGGAAGACGCTCGAGAATATTTTCTAACGAGATGGCAGCCGAAGTGGTTTCCATTACTCTCTTATTGTATTCTAT
>CAZCPP010000278.1:0-5576 GCA_964500655.1 uncultured Anaerolineaceae bacterium
TTCAATATTTCACTTTGCATCTATAGATGAAAGCAAACTGTCCGGTAGCTAGATATAATATTTACAATAACTTTTGGGATAATCCTGCTTTATTACGACGCCAACTCGCTCAATTCGATACGGGTTAGCACTTGTTTGTAAGAATCAAATGACCGGGGAGTTCCCCGGCCCATGTTAGGAGAATTTCTTGATTAGTCTGCTGCGATGATTAGCGGCTGAACATCATCGGATTTACTCGTAACGAACAAAAACCTCAACTGCATCAATATGCAGTTGAAAAGGTATGGGATCACGATTTTTAGATCTGATAAAGGCGAAAGGTTGCAAGATTCCAGTTAATGAGGTTAGAAAAAACAGTCTTGAAATTCAAGAGTATCAGAGTCGCTTTTCCTGTTTCTGGTGCAATTGTGGTGCAAATAGAGTGTCACTGTATAGACACTATAGACAAACTGAAAACTTCCTCATAAATCAGTGGGTAAGATTGATTCATTTGTGAACTGTGGACTGTCGGGTTAGCTAATCACCCCTTTGTAGGACTGGAGCTCAAACTACACCGTACCGTACCGGCTACGGTGTAACCCGGACGTCGCAGGTAGGTGCCCCGAATGGGGTATCGTGTCCCCCCACTACTAAAGGTACTTTATAGCGCCTTTTTTGTCTCATTAATTCTGACACGTTACAATTCTCTATTGACAATATGTCTATAGTAATGTACACTATAGACCATCATTCAAAGGAGTTAGCACATGCCTGGTGGACGAGGTCAAGGCCGCCGAAGACGTGGCAGACGGCGCAAGATGTTTTTCCTGCAATCCTGTCTGTTAGTGTTATTGCATCGTGAGCCAGGATACGGCTACAGCCTGATGGACGGTCTGGGTGAGTTCGGCTTCAACCCTGACCAAATGGACATCAGCATCATCTATCGGGCTTTGCGCAACCTCGAAGCGGAAGGATTGGTCAGCGACACCTGGGATGACAAAAGCCTTGGCCCGCAACGACGAGTCTACACCATCACCCCACAGGGCGAAGACACCCTGGCTGAGTGGACCGAAAATTTGCGCCAGAGACGAAAAGAGATCGAGGCGCTTGAGGCAGCATATGACGCTGTTAAAACAAAATCTAACGAATAGCCACATATTGAACGACACCTGAAAGGAGGTGACATCATGCCTTTTAAAGATAAAACCGGACCCGCAGGACAAGGTCCCAGAACTGGACGTGGCGCTGGCAACTGCAACGGCCAGGGTGGCACAGGCCGTTTTGGCGGTCGTGGACTTGGCCGTGGCGGACGAGGTCGCGGCTTTGGTCGCGGCTTCGGCGGTCTGGGCGCAAGCTCGGATCAGGAGCGCTCCTGGTTAAAAAATCAGGTTCAGGCTCTGCAATCAGCCCTGCAAAGCATCACTGAACGCTTGGATGCGATCAAGAAAGAGTAACGGGAGGAAGTAGATGATCCTGAGAGCAGAGAGTAGAAAATTCTCACTCTGCTCTCTCACTCACCAACCACAACTCGTTACTCTCTACCCACCTTTCGCTATTCTCAACCAGCTGCTATTATTTTCCCGAAAACAAAGGAATCCTTATGAAACTCGCAATTTCTATCTCTGGTAACAAATTGGAATCACCCTTCGACGCTCGCTTCGGGCGGGCTGCCGCTTTCTGCATCGTGGACGTGGAAACTGGCAAATGGAAAGCCTACGAAAATCCGGCACTCTCCGCTTCCGGCGGGGCTGGCGTACAGGCAGCGCAATTTGTTGCCAAACTTGGGGCACAGGCGGTTGTCAGCGGTGCGTTTGGACCTAATGCCTTTGACACCTTGGCCGCTGCAGAAATCGAAATGCACCTTGCCCTTGGCAATAAAAACCATACCGCCGCCAAGATCTTGGAAATGTTCAAGGCTGACGAGCTGACGGAGGCCAAAGCCGCTACGCACAAAGGCTATCACGGAGGCCGCAACTAATGCAGATCGTTGTTGCCAGCGGCAAGGGTGGGACAGGGAAAACAACCGTTGCCACCAGTCTGGCACTGATCGCTGTTGAGCAGGATGTCGTACGCTTTTTGGATTGCGATGTCGAAGCACCCAACGCCGGACTCTTTCTAAAGCCCGTTCTGGATACGCACAAGGAAGTTGGCACCTTGATTCCGCAAGTTGATGAACAAACTTGCACCTTCTGTGGCAAATGCGCCAAAGTGTGCCAATTCCATGCCATTGCGGTGGTTGGTAAAAAGACACTGGTCTTCCCAGAACTATGTCACGGCTGCGGAAGTTGCACGCTTGTTTGCCCGGAAAACGCCATCAGTGAGCACCTCAACGTGATGGGTGTGCTCGAAAGTGGATCAACGCCCCAAAGCATTGACTTTACCCAAGGCGTGATGAACATTGGCGAACCGATGGCCGTACCTATCATCCGTGAGCTCAAAAAATGGCCACCCACCCATTCTCCGGCCATTGAAATTTGGGACGCTCCTCCAGGCGCATCCTGCCCAGTGGTCGAGACCATTCGGGGCGCAGATTTTGTCCTGCTGGTCACCGAGCCAACGCCCTTTGGCCTGCATGACCTGATACAGGTGGCGGAGATCACTCGTGAACTGGATATCCCGGCGGGCGTGGTCATCAACCGTGATGGTATTGGCGACAACGCCGTCGAGACGTACTGCGCCGAAAGTGGCCTGCCTATCCTGTTGCGCATCCCGATGGACAGGCACATTGCTGAAGGCATCGCCCAAGGGCACACACTGGTCGAGATCAGGCCCGAATTCGGTGCGGCATTGCGTGAAACGTTGGATCAAATCGTTCATGGCATGGAACAAAAGGCAGTTAAATTCGGACAAGGAGACCGGACTTGAAGCAGTGGAATTTCTCCGGTGCGATCTTCGTGTCTGGCATCCTGATCGTGGTGCAGTACTTCCTGGCTTTTTTCGTTTACAAAATGCCGGGCATGGCAGTTCTGCAATGGATCGGTTGGGGTATCTGGGTGCTCTCAGTGATTTTTGGCATTGGACCCATATTCATCCTGCGCAGCAAGGGTGGCGTGGCAAAGGGAAAAAGCTATGTGGAGACAACACGCCTGGTCGATAGCAGCTTGTATGCCATCGTCCGTCATCCCCAATACGTTGCTGGTATGCTTTTCAACCTGGCTCTCATGTTGCTGGCGCAACATTGGGTGGTCATCCTGGTGGGAGTCACTTCTATGGTCTTGATGTACATTGACATCCAGGCTGCGGATCGGGAAGGTATGGAAAAATTTGGCGAAACGTACCGCCAGTATATGGAACACGTGCCTCAAGTAAATTTCTTGCTTGGCATCGTTCGGATCATTAAAAAAGAAGGTTTTAAGGTTCAATGAAGCAACTCGTTATTCTCAGCGGCAAGGGCGGCACCGGCAAAACCAGTGTCACAGCAGCTTTCGCCAATCTCGCCTCCCAAGGCAGTTTTGCTGACCAGATCATTCTGGGGGATGCGGATGTGGATGCTGCTAACCTCGAACTGGTTCTCCAGCCAAATTTACTGGAACAGCAGGACTTCAAAGGTGGACAGATAGCCGTCATTGATCAGGATACCTGTGCTTCTTGCGGAGACTGTCAGGCTGTTTGCCGTTTCGATGCTATCAACTACACCGGCGATTTGTACGTGATTGACCCCATTGCCTGTGATGGCTGCGCGGCCTGTGTTTACCAATGCCCTACAGAGAGCATTGCCATGCACGAGCAGGTGGTTGGCAAGTTTTACGTTTCTGACAGTCGCTACGGGCCGCTCTACCACGCCAACCTGTACCCCGGACAAGATAACTCCGGCAAGCTGGTGACATTAGTCAAGCAGCGTGCCCGTCTGCAAGCCCTGGACGATAATCGTCAGTTGGTGCTGGTGGATGGGCCACCTGGAATCGGATGCCCGGTCATTTCGGCCACTTCCGGCGCTGACCTGGCGCTCATCGTCGCTGAACCAACGGTGGCAGGCTTGCATGATATGCATCGCGCCTTGCAAACCGTTCAACATTTTGGAGTGCGGGCACTGGTGTGCATTAACAAAGCGGACCTGTACCCCGATGGCGCAGACGAGATCGAGACGTTTTGTAAGGATAATGGAATCCAGACTGTCGGCAAAATCCCGTTTGATCTAACGGTAACAAGTGCTATGGTTCAGGGAGAACCGGTGACGGCTTTTCATCCCGAAGCACCTTCCAGTGTTGCCATCTCCATTATCTGGGAGCAAGTCCTTGAATCTCTTTTTGGGAGAGAAATTTGAGTCAAAAATCGTTGGAAGAAGATATATTTGAGCGCTTACGCAGTGTGATCGATCCGGAGACCAACACGGATGTGGTGCGTATGCGGTTAGTGGAAAACCTATGGGCCGATACGCTCGGCAAGGTACGCTATTCATTTCGTCCGTCTTCGTTCGTGTGTCCAATTGCAGTTTCGCTGGCAATGGATATCAAGAATGCCGTGGCCAAAGTGCCCGGTGTAACATCTCAGGAAATCGCTGTGGAAGGTTACTTCGCCGCAGAAGATTTAGAAAAACTTATCAATCAGGAGAATAAAAAATGAAAATCGCAGTAACTGCCGAAAGCAACAATGGCCTTGAAAGCACGGTAGCCCAGCACTTTGGACACGCTCCATATTTTATGCTGGTAGACGTGGAAAACGGTGAAGTAACCGCTACTCAAGGTGTTGCCAATCCGTTTGCTGAACGTCATGAACCCGGACAAATCCCCGGCTTTGTCAAGGAACAAAACGCCGATGTGATATTAAGCGGTGGCATGGGTGGGCGCGCCATCCAATTCTTTGAGCAGGCTGGCATCAAGGCTGCCACTGGCGCCAGCGGCACGGTACGCCAGGCATTGGAAAATTATTTGGGCGGCAATCTGACCGAAGCTGCTCCGTGTGCCGAAAGCGTGGAACACGGGCACGGTTAATTTGCGCAAATCAGTGCGTCGTATCTACTAACAAGGTGCGACGTACTGCCTGTTTGAGATAATAGTAGGGAATTACGGTTTTCTCGCTATCTTCCTCCTATGCTATGATCATCTTTTTCAAAGAGAAAGCATTGCCCAGAAAGACTTTTGGCAGTTTGCATTGAAGCCAGTAGCGCAATTACTTAATTATGCAGAGAACAACTCTTTGGAGATTGCATATAACCAATGGAATAGCGATTTCAGCACCTTTTCTCTTGTGAATTTATTTTCAAAAATGGGGGAAAAAGATTAGACTTGTCCTACTCATTGATGAATTTGACGATATTATTACTCACCCAGAACTGGGAACAAGTGAATTTCATGTGGATCATCACGATCACAAGCCAGTAAATTTAATCCAAAAGGGTACTCCATATCCATGGGATCAAACAAGGTCACGTCGTCAATTCTGTCTTTTGGAACCAATTGCAGTAATTCATCAATCAAATCCCCATGTGGATCTAGCATACACAGACCGTGTTCCCGATCTTGAAGCATATCTTGATAGACACTGTTCTTGAGAAACGTGGATTTTCCGGTCCCAGTGGTCCCAATCACATACGTCCCCTGCGCAGGCAGGCTTGACTTTTCCCCAAGATTCAATTAGATTCATGAAAAGGCAATCCT
>CAZCPP010000279.1:0-5575 GCA_964500655.1 uncultured Anaerolineaceae bacterium
TTGCTATGATCAACTTGCGACACATCCTTCACTCATAAGTTTCAATGAGTTCATAGTCAAATGGATAAACATTACAACTTGCGGACAAGCGAAAATTCAGGATAAGGTTGAATTAGCTCAGTAGCTCTTCATGTATTTGGTTGTGTAAGTATGGTTGGAAAAAGTGAAATCACTACACACTGGATGCGACTTGGTTGCGACCTTGATGTTTAGCAATATACATGGCCTGATCGGCCCGTGCGATCAACGTTTCGAGCGTAGGTGTTAGCTCGTTCTTCTCTGCTATGCCGATACTTACTGTAGCACGTAGATTACTGGTCTCAGTTGGAATTATTGTTTCGGCAACACTCTTTCTCAGTCGTTCAGCCACAGTTCCGGCAACTTCCATATTGGTTTCAGGAAGCAAGATGACAAATTCCTCACCACCATAACGCCCCATAATGTCTGTATTACGTAAGGTTTGCAGGCAGAGCTTGGTAACAATTTGTAATATCCTGTCCCCAATTGCATGACCATAGTTGTCATTGAAATCCTTAAATTTGTCAATGTCTAGCACAATTATGGATAAAGGGCGTCTATATCTTTCGACGCGATTGAACTCAACCTGGGCAAGCTCGAGGAAATGGCGACGATTGTATAAACCAGTTAATTCGTCAAGAGATGCAAGTCGATTAACTTTATCAAACAAGTGAGCGTTCTGGATTGCAACTGCTGCCTGGCTGGCAATCGCAGTCATCATCTCCAGATCATGTTCATCGTAGGCGTTTTGATTCTTGAAATCCTGAATAGTCATCACGCCAATGGCTTCATTTCCGATGAGCAGGGGCGCTCCCAGCCAGGATTGAGGCATTTCTCCAACAGACTCTACTTCATTTTCTTCTTCCCATAACTTGAAGTTGTCATTGATCATGATAGGATCTTTTGTTTTCAATATATGCCCCGTTAACCCTTCGTCTGGGGCCATTTCCAGATATTTGAGATCTTCCTCTGATGACGATACGAAGAACGGGAAAGTAATCGTATCCTTTTCAGAATTAAGAATGCCAATATAGAAGTCTGATGTATCAACAAGGCGAATGACACCTTTGTATGTTTCTTTTAGTACGCGATCAATATCAAGTTGTTGGGTGAGCGTCTGAGCTAGTTCGTTTAGTACTGACAATTCCTTCGCATGTAGTTCGGTTTCTTCGAACAAACGCGCATTTTCGATTGCAACTGCTGCCTGGCTGGCAATTGCAGATAAAAGTTTCTGATCATGTTCATCGTATACGTTTGGCAACTCATAATCTTGAATTGCCATCACGCCGATGGCTTTGTTGCCGATGAGAAGAGGTACTCCCAGCCAGGATTGTGGAAGCTCACCCACTATTTTTATTTTATTCCTTTTTTGCCATTCGATAGAATCTTCCTTGATCAAAATGGGAGCTTTTGTTTGTAAGATGTGGCCAGTCAAGCCCTCATCATCACTAAGTACATCAAAGCTGAGATCTTCATCGGATTGAGAATATCTATTGATAGGAAAAGTTACCTGTGATTTTTTAGGATCAAGTAGCGCTATGTAGAAATTTGAAGTATCGAGAAGGCGTGTAACACCTTTATAAGTTTCTTCCAATACGTGCTCGATATCGAGTTGCAGGATAAGCTGTTGTGATAGATCATACAATACTGCCAGTTCTTCTGCATTCCTGCGTTCAATTTCCGCCGCTCGCAAACGAGCGATCGTCGTCGATATCTGCCCCGCCAGTGTGATTAATAGACGCTCATCCGCTTCTGAAAACGCATCAAGTTTTTTGCTTTCCGCATTGATCACACCGATTACATTTTCCCCGAGTTTAAGCGGAACAGCCAATTCAGAGCGTGTTTTAGGATTTACCTGAAAATAATAGGGGGATAAAGCAACGTCTGCCACTCGTTCTGGAAGACCTGTTTCAACGACATGCCCTACAACGCCTTTTCCAATTGAAATTACCATATCGTCGGCCAGGTTATGATAGATAAGATTTGATGGGTGTACCCTCAATGTACTTAACCTCTCATCCACCAATAAAAAGGCGAAATTGTCGAGAAAAAGTTTCTCAGCAATAATTTGTGTAGCTCGCTCAATCAGCTGATCCTCGCTGGTAGCTTCAGTGATTGCCAGGGTGATGGCATGCAGAAAAGCCATTTCATCAAATTGTTTTCGTTCGGTAGAATGTGACCTATTATTAAGCGCCAATCTAAGACGAATCTGGGTCGACAAATGTCCGACGGTAAATGCAACCAAAATCAGCATTGCATCTCCCAAGAGAAGTACAGGACTTGAAAACGCTGAGACCAGCGAATACTCATAATAGGTTATCAAAATAAACGAGTTGATTGTTAGCACCCCAACAACTGCGAAGGTGCTGCCTATTAAGGTGAAGCACCAACTTGTCACTACAACAGGCAAGATTGACAATATCACTATTACGAGGTCATTTTGAAATTCGATAATTGTTAACAACAAATAGGACCCCCAGGCTGTGATAGTCACCCCCCAGCGCAGGTGCTCGTTCAAAAATAGGGTTAGCTTCTTCATAACTTGCGGAGATCTAAACTTATAATTCCTTTTTATATAATTGTATATTTCCTAAGAGGCTAAAACATTGCAGTATTTAGGCAGGCAATTAGTGTATGCAGGCGTAATTGGATCCTTTATTCTAAAGATCAATGCTTGAATTGATATAATTTATTCTCAGCAAAACGATATTGACAAATTAAAAAGGGATGAACGTTGAAAACTAATCAGCTATTTGCCATCACCCGACAAGTAAGCCCTGCCATCAATCAGTGTGAATTGACCCACATCACACATGAACACATTGACTACGAACGCGCCTGTATGCAGCACCAACAATATGAAGATGCCTTGCGTTCATTAGGCATGCATATCATTTCATTGGATGCTGAACAGGACTTACCGGATTCGGTCTTTGTAGAAGATGTAGCGCTGGTGTTGGATGAATGTGCTATTATGCTTAATCCCGGCGCAGCCTCCCGACGCCCAGAAGTTGCTTCCGTTGAAAAAGTGTTGGCTCAATACCGGGAAGTATTCCACATTCAGTCACCCGGCACATTGGATGGGGGCGACATCTTACGGATCGGTCGGACGATTTACATGGGCCTGACTAGCCGCAGTACGGAAAATGCTATCGCACAAATGAAAGCCATTCTTGAGCCGCGCAACTTTCAGGTCTCAAGTGGCTATCAAATCCACACGGTGAACGTGACAGACTGCCTACATCTCAAGTCGGCGGTAACACAAGTCAACGAAGATACACTTCTGATTAATCCCGAATGGGTGTTCAAAAATGATTTCCTTGGTATGCAGTTCATCGAGGTCCACCCCTCTGAGCCGTACGCAGCCAATGCCGTGCTCGTGGGCGATGCAATTATTTACCCGTCGTCCTTCCCGAAAACACAGGCAAAATTAGATAAAAGGGGGATAAGGATTTTGAATGTGGATGTAGACGAATTGGCAAAGGCCGAGGGCGCCGTTACATGCTGCTCCCTAATTTTCAAAGACTAACTTGATATAATCGGCAAAAAAGATTCTGGAGAATTAGCAAATGGACTGGATTGCTCAACCTGAAGCTTGGATCGCACTTCTCACCCTGGTGGCGCTGGAGCTTGTTCTGGGTGTGGACAATGTTATTTTTATCTCAATTCTAGCAGGCAAACTGCCGGTAAATCAACAGCAGCGAGCACGCACCACCGGCATTTCACTCGCGGTCATCATGCGCATTTTGCTGTTACTGTCCATTTCATGGGTGATCGGCCTGACGGAACCGCTGTTCAGCGTGTTCTCGCTGGATATTTCTGGCCGCGACCTGATTTTGCTGGCGGGCGGATTGTTCCTGCTAGGTAAAGCAACCCTTGAAATTCATCATAAGCTGGAAGGCGTGGAGGGGCAACGTTCGACAAAAGTAGCAGCCAGCTTCTCCAGTGTGATCATCCAGATTCTACTGCTGGATGTTGTCTTTTCGCTGGATTCGGTTATCACAGCGGTGGGCATGGTGGATGAAGTGACCATCATGGTCATCGCTGTCATTCTGGCGGCGGGTGTAATGATCTGGTCGGCCAAACCAATAGGTGATTTTGTGGAAGAGCACCCTACGATCAAGATCCTGGCGCTCAGTTTCTTGTTATTGATTGGCTTTACCCTGATCGTTGAAGGTTTGCACCAGCATATTCCCAAAGGGTATATTTATTTTGCTATGGGCTTTTCTGTCTTCGTTGAGATGCTCAACTTGCGTGTACGTGAAAAATTGGAAGGTGCGCCTGTTAAGTTGCGCGCGCAGTATTCTGAGGAACAGAAAAAGAACAAAGCGAAAGCCATTGCTTCTGAATAGTGTATAAAGAGTAATAGATAAAAATCGTCGACCTAGGTTGACGATTTTTATCTATAGCATATTTGTAGGGACACAGTACATCGTACCCCTCCTTGTTTTTATCTGCGAACGTTATGCGGATTGATAATGTATTGCCACCAGTTATTGTGGACGCCATTTAGCCGCCCAGACACATGCGGGATGTGTTTGAGCCACCACTGGTGATGCATGCGGATATCCCCGTTGCCCCACTCACTGGCGGTTACGTCACGAATATCGCCTTTGAAATTGGGGAAATTTAACTGCCAATCATAGCACTCACTTCTTACAGTAGAAGGGTTGTTCCAATCATAGTCACGTTCGCTATTAGGCGCAAAATGGATGCTGCCGACTGCTGCTTTACCGGGAGCAACTTTTTCGTAGCGTGTGAAGCGCTGCCACAGGTTGGTATCCCCAGTTAAGTGTTGGAAGGTTTTCCCAACGATGGATTCAGCGCGATGCCCGAACGATTCCAGCATTTCACCCACGCCGCGCTCATATGAAAAACCCATAATGACAAAACGTCGCTCAGATGCTTCGGTGTTTTTTAATGGTGGAGAATTACACCAAAAAGCTCGCGGCCCAGCCATAATAGATTCGTAAAATCCGGCGTGCGGGAAACCGAAAATCCAGACTTCATCAATCTCCTTCCTGGCAACCCGACTCAGTAAATTAAACTGCTCAATGATGGCATAGTAATCTACTTCTTGGGGCATATAGGGCGAAGAAATATTACGCAACACATCCATATACGTTTGTGGCGTATAGCGGAAACCGTTCGTTTTGGCGGGGAACTCGTTTACATCAATACGCTCAACTACCTGATAACGCGCCATACCATGACTGTTTTGCAAAATGTCGGCCATAAAGTTAGTGGCTAAATCCTCCGGGTGCCCCCAACCTTGTTGCTCGGAAAGCTTCTGACCTGTGGCTTCATCCATCACAGGATCAAGAACAATCACCAGCACTTTGCTTGCAGTAACCTGCGCCAGTTCGTTTGGATCATCTGTCGGCTCTTGGGGAGGTGGTGAGGGGGGAGGCGGTGCGGGCTTTTTCCTGCCAAGTAGCCGTATGATCAGGTCAAAAAATGCTTTCAAAAAACTTTGGATTGAATTTGACACGAAATCTCCTAACTTTTTAGTTTTCGCTAACAGTTATGAGTAAAAAAGATGGTAATGGGTGCAAGG
>CAZCPP010000280.1:0-5566 GCA_964500655.1 uncultured Anaerolineaceae bacterium
ATAGGGCTGCTTTACGAAAATGAGATAGAATACTTGACGTTGCTTGCGGAACGCGAATTGACGCCCGGCATGCATTTAGATCTTAGGGAGAATCCGGTCACATTACTGGTTTGGATGTAAACGAGGTAGTTTTAGAGAAGGCCCGTGAAATATGTCCACCAAACGTCATGCCCATTCAATGGAAGCAAGGTGATGTAACGGCTTTACCTTTTTCTGATGCCAAGTTTGATGTTGCACTTTGTCAGCAAGGTTTACAATATTTCCCTGATCGATCTCGTGCGCTCAATGAAATTAATCGTGTGCTTGTAAACAAAGGGCGTGTCGTATTCAGTGTTTGGCGGCCAATAGAATATTTTCCTTTCTATTCCGTATTGCACAGAGTACTTGAGCAGTATGTGAGCGCAGAAGCTGCCTCGATGCTTGCATCAGCTTTTACTTTAGGCGATTCAATGCAGCTGAGGGTTCTACTTGAAAATGCAGGGTTTAAAAATATTGACATCTGTTTAACTATCAAACAAATGCGTTATTCCCCTTTGGAGCAATTTCTTATTGGTGGTTTCGTTGCTTCACCGTTTGCGAATGATATCTTAGCTTTAGAAGAATCAAAACGCGAAGAGATGTTTCAGACGATCAAAAATTCTATCTCGAACTATATTGATGACCATGGCCTTGCAGCTCCAATGGAATGCTATGTTGTCTCTGCTATAAAATAATTGTTCGATTTTTACTGGATGAAGCGGTTAGAAAATAGGTTATGTCGAACAAACGCATGCACTTGATTCGCAGGGCTGGCACCCTGCTCTCAAGTGATGCGAGGCGTTGGTTTGCAAAAACACCATCTATGCGCAATAGAAATTCAACGTGAAAATCATGAAAATATCAATTGCCAGTGATCATGCAGGATTCGAATACAAGGCTGAAATCATGAAATACTTAAAGGCCAACAATTACGAAGTTGTGGATTATGGTACAGATTCAATAGATTCTGTTGATTACCCGGATTTTATTAAACCAACTGCCAAATCTGTGGCCATAGGTAATTGTGATATTGGTATAGTTTTGGGTGGAAGTGGAAATGGTGAAGCTATAGTAGCAAACAAAGTAAAAGGCATCAGATGTGCTGTATGCTGGGACTTAGAATCAGCTAAGTTAGCAAAAGAACATAATAACGCAAATATGATCTCCATTGGTCAAAGGATGGTATCCAGTAATGAAGCCATTCAAATTGTAAAAACATGGTTAGAAGCTGAATTTGAAGGAGGGCGACACATTACAAGAATCGAGAAAATTGAGAAGGAATACTGAATATCAACAAATCTAAACCAACAAACGCATTCAGTCTGACGTTCCCCTCCGCTTCGCTCCGGGAAACGCAGCTGATGCAAGCGCGGTATGAAGTAGGCTAGAGCCATGCCAATCCCCAAGACACGCCAGGATCTCACCGAGTTCCTCATGTCATCCTTCTCGAAGCTACTCAGAGAGCTTGACGAAGCCGGCCCCAAAGTGGCACAACTTCGATGCGTCGATGACTGGACCGTCAAAGACCTGCTCGCCGTTCGTGCCTGGTGGACCGAAAACGTCCTCGACTGGATCGAAGCAGGCCGGCGGGGCGAAGCACTCACTATACCGGCGCAGGGATATACATGGAAGGAGACTCCTCGCCTCAACGCGGACGTAGTAGAGGCTGGTAGAGCAGAGCCTTTCGGGACAATCTGTGCTCGGCTGGAGAAAGGCTTTGCGCGTGTTCTTGCTACAACCGATGCGCTGGATGACACCGAACTTTTTCAAGTGGGCGTCTTCGACTGGGCAGGAAATTGGCCGATCGCCCGCTGGATCTCCGTGAACACAGCTCGTCAGTACGCAACAGCGCGCACATTCATACGGCGCGCATTGAAGGAACACGACCGCTGAGAACCGAGTCCACAAGGCTAAAATCGTTTCACCTGACATTCTTCCGCTCTCGCTCCAAAATGCAGGTGAACTCTTACGTTATCCCGCGCTAACCCAGCATTTGCGTGTATTAGAAAGTGAGTAGCGCAGATTGATGATAAAAGTAATCATCGCGTGCAAAGACCAACACGCGTGGCAAATTCGGGAGTTGTTTTGGGAACACCTTCAGTGGGCGAATGCGAAAGTAAAGGAAAAATTTGAAATAGATTTTAACACAGCTGCAATGTTAGAAGCGGATATGAAAGGCCTGGACAAGTTCATGCCCCCCCATGGACGTTTGCTGCTAGCCTATACCCCAGCGTTGCAAAAGTCGAGGATGCTGCAGATCCAAGGCGTCCGAGGGTGCAGCTGTAGTGTACTACCGCAAACCCTTGGCAACGAAGGATATGCGGTATGCTCGGCTTTCCCACAGGGTAAAAACCATGCCAATTTTATTAAAATTTTGGAATTCACTCGGGGTCGATTCCAGATAGTTAAGTCAAATTTCTTTGAAGCTTTACGGCTCTTGTCTTTCATGCCACTTTGTCATGTTTTTTATGCAACTTTGGGGTATAGTGGGGATCGCCTGGCCGGGGTAGCCTGTTTAAAGGCACTGACGCCCGATATTGGAGAGATCAAACGAATGTTTGTCCGCCCTGACAATCGTAAGCAGGGTCTGGGGCTTGCGCTGCTGAATCGGCTACTAAAGGAAGCAGGCCAGATTGGATATAAACAGTTCAGGTTAGATAGCGCTCCATTTATGACAGAAGCGCAAAATCTATATCGAACAACAGGATTTACAGAGATTGATGCTTATGAAGGAAACGAAGTACCGAATGAACTTCATGGACACTGGATTTTTATGGAGAATGCTTCACAAGGAAAGAAGGCGAAAGTGAATAATAGTGCGGGCTAACAATGGCATGAAGATGGACGGGCTATATTCTGCAGCCCTAAAATAGAGCGGTTTCCCTCTACCTGGATTAATTGGGGGTCGGACAGAGATAATTATTTGAAAACGAATGTGATTTATGGCTTATAGAAACATTTTTTATCGTAAAGAGTTGAGCTTGATGAAAATTGGATGTGGCCAAGGTTAAACCTGGAGGGAATATTACGCGATAGGGTGTAAAGCATATGAACCAGATCGTGAGAAAAGTCGTTCTCCTGGATGGCGGCATGGGGCAGGAACTCATGCGTCGGAGCGGCAAAGAGCCCACGCCTTTATGGTCCGCCCAGGCCATGATGGACGAACCGGAGGTCGTACGCGCCCTTCATGCCGATTATATTCGATCCGGATCGAAAGTCATCACTCTCAACACCTACGCGGCGACGCCGGAAAGGCTTCAGCGCCATGGCGCGGCTGATCAATTCGAAGCACTTATGGCCATGGCAATCAAGTGCGCGAAAGATGCACGAGATGGTTGCGGAATTGAGGGTGTGAAAATCGCCGGTTGTTTACCACCGCTGGTTGCAAGTTACCGGCCCGATATGGCGCCGGATTTTGAAACCTCGGTCAATACCTACCGAAGAATTGTTGCCGAACAGGCAGGTCACGTAGATTTCATTCTTTGCGAGACCATGGCCTCGGTGGCGCAAGCGCGTGCGGCGGCGCTGGCCGGGAAAGAAAGTGGACTGCCGGTCTGGGTGGGGTTAACCGTCAGCGATGATGGTTCTGGCGAACTTCGTAGCGGTGAACCGTTGAGTGATGCGATTGCAGCGCTGGACGAAATCGGTGTCGATGCGAAGCTTCTTAATTGCAGCAAGCCGGAAGCGATATCGGCGGCGTGGAGCTTCTTTTCCCGGAATCCGGGGCCATTGGGAGCATATGCCAACGGCTTTACCTCCATCGAAAGCTTGAAACCTGGCGGCACCGTCAGAAGCCTGGAAGCACGGAAGGACCTAGGCCCAGATGAATATGCGGAATTCGCAATGGCTTGGGTGGCCGATGGAGCGTCAATTGTTGGTGGTTGTTGTGAGGTTGGGCCAGGGCATATTGCGAGGTTGGCTGAGCGGCTTCGTGAACAAGAATATGAAATTACAGGGGAGCTTATTGTAATTGGGGGTCGGGCCGCAGGTTGAAGGATCGAGAGATTTATATAATCTTCGGGGAGCGAAGGCTGCTTACAACAGCAATTTTACCCCCGAAAATAGTGTTTTAAGCGCTAAAAACACCTATTTTTGGAACGGTAATTCATAATTTTCAATAAGTTCGCATGGCCCGACCCCGATTCAATTAACAAGACGGATACAGGCGACGGCGGATAGCCGCGCCTGATCCGCGTCGTTAAATGCTTCAAAAATAAGACTTTGATAAATGAATATACCATTTTTGGAATCGTACAAATCATGCAAATTAACTATTAGCAATGCGAAAAAACATATTGTTTTATCAATTCTTATTTTTATTTTCGGTATTATCATAGGATATACCTATTTCCATGGATCTAAAATTTTATACACATCATTTTTAAGTTTAGTTAGAAAAATTTATTCTGATTATTATCTCCTGGTAGTATCTAACATTTTTTTTCACAACATTATTATTGCTTATTTGTCACTACGGATAGGAGTATTGTTAGGTATTTTCCCATTTATTAACGTTCTTATAACGGGTGCAATGATTGGCTGGCTTTTCGCGAATATACCGATCGGCTATCATTTTAAAGCATTCGCCATGCTAATACCTCATGGAGTTTTTGAGCTTCCAGCTATGTTTTTATCATCGGGTGTTGGCATGTGGCGCATAAGGCTTCTGTATGTACCCAACTATGAAAAGGCTTCCAAAGACAATGTACAGGAAATACATAAATTATTTTTATTTATAATTTTCCCGTTACTTCTTGTAGCGGCCTTTATTGAAGGTATACCTTTTTTATTTTAAAATAAGGCATTTAACCTGTCACTTCACCTGACACCAAAGGCCTGGCGGCCTTCGGTGCCGGTGAGTTAGTCGTTATGAGGTAAGAAAATGGCACATGCCCCAATTCCAGTGGCGTCGGTTGAGCGGTATACAGAGAGCACAGAGGTGATCGACTGGGAAACGCCGTCAGTCCAGGCTAAAGCCCATGAATTGGTTGTGGGGCTGGAAACAGATGTCGAGAAAGCAAGGGCGTTGTTCGAATGGGTCAGAGATGAAGTTGCGCACATCGTTGACATCGGATCCGACACGGTAACCTGCAAAGCCAGCGAGGTGCTCTATGAGGGTGTCGGAATCTGCCTGGCCAAAAGTCACCTACTTGCGGCTTTGCTGCGCGCCAATGGAATTCCAGCTGGCTTCTGCTACCAGATTATCAAAGACCGCCCAGCTCCACTAACGGGTCGTGCACTCCACGGTCTCAACGCTGTGCGCCTGGAATCCATAGACTGCTGGCTCAGAATCGACAGCCGCGGGAACAAGCCTGGCGTCGACGCTCAGCTAAATCCTGAAGGGGAACGGATTGCCTACCCTGGCTTGGCATTTTTCGATAAGCACGTGTATCCTGAGCCCTTTCCAAGTGTGATTCGTGCTCTCAAGGCGGCTTCGAACCGAGACGAGCTCCTTCTGTTGTTACCCGCTGGACCATGAGAGGAACACGACTCATAACAAAGGCATGGTGAGCGACGGCAGAGGCCGCCGCGCCACATGCCAGACGTT
>CAZCPP010000281.1:0-5537 GCA_964500655.1 uncultured Anaerolineaceae bacterium
GGCGTTGATCTCGGTGGGAGCACCGCGTTGTACATCCTGATACATGGACGAATGGTTGGCTGCAGTTTTGCGAGCCACTTCTTCAGCTGCATGAATTGGATTTTCAAAGGGCAATTGAATACCTTGTGCTGTGGCAACAGCTGCCACCTCCTGTGCCAATACTCTCATCAATTTATGCGCGGAAGGGCGCTTGAGCAATTCCCCATTGGGGACACGTAGCAATGCCGTCAGCGGATTGATGGCAGCGTTAATGACCAGTTTTCCCCACACCAGCGCATCCGCATCGTTCACCATCTGAACCTTGAACCCCGCTTCTATTAAATCAGCTTTTAACTGCTTGATGAGGGGGTGTGCTTCCATCGAAATAATGCCCTCGCCGCCAGCCCGCGCCAAGCCTGGTTCAAGCAAGGTTGCTCCGGTGGTGGTCACCCCCAATGCAACGCGAGAAGAGCCCAAGGTTCCAGCCAAGAGCTCGCGATTCCCGATTCCATTTTGAAGTGTCAGTGCCAACCCGTCCTCGGCAAGACATTCCGCTAGTTGTTTGGCCACTCGCTCCGTTTGCCAGGATTTGACCAGGACAAGTGCAAAAGGAACGCCTCGGCAATCCATTGGATTGCTGGTTGCATCAACTGTATACGAATGCTCCACACCATCTGTATCCACAAGTCGCACGCCGCGTTCAATTATGGCTTGTAAGCCAGCTTGCCAACTCCCCAGCATTTTAACTGGGTAACCAACTGAGCTTAGACGCGCAGCAAACAACGTGGCAAGCGCACCTGTGCCGCAGATAAGAATGGATGGCTTTAGATTTCTTTGAGCAGGGCTTGCCATTCATCCTCTGCCATATCGACGCTATGTTCCGCAGCGGGGAAGACTTTGGTTTGCACATCTTCGAGGTAATTGGCAAATGCGTTTTGCATGGCAATGTGGAAGTTTGCATACTGTTTGACGAATTTCGGTGTGAAGCGGTCGAACAGACCTAGTAGATCATGAGTAACAAGGACTTGCCCATCACAACCGACACCCGCGCCGATACCGATGGTTGGGATGCTGATGCGCTGTGAGACCAGTTCCGCCAGACGTGCTGGAACGGATTCGAGTACCAGGCTGAAACAGCCTGCCTCCTCAAGTATTTGAGCATCTTCCAGTAGACGTTTAGCCGCAGCGGCAGTCTTGCCTTGTGCACGGAAACCGCCTAGCTGATGCACCGATTGTGGTGTCAAGCCGAGATGTCCAATCACTGGGATGCCCGCACCAGTGATTGCGCGGATAGCCTCGATGCGCTCGCGCCCACCTTCCAGCTTAACCGCGTCCATGTTTCCCTCTTGCAAGAAACGCCCGGCGTTACGTACGGCTTCTTCTACTGAAACCTGGTACGACATAAATGGCATATCACCTACCAGTAAAGCCATCTTTGCGCCCCGTGCAACGGCGCGACAGTGATGTAGCATCTCTTCCATTGTGACGGGCAATGTGTTCTCATAGCCAAGTACCACCATCCCAAGAGAATCGCCTACCAGAATCGAATCGATCCCGGCCTGATCCATCGTCAGGGCAGTCGGATAATCATAGGCAGTTAACATGCTGATAGGCTCGCCGCGTTCCTTTTTTAAACGAAACGAACGAGTGGTCACTTTCTTTCGATGTGACACCGTAAATGTAGTTGGAGCAATAGTAGACATGGTACCCTCCATAAAGGTAGAGTCCGCTTTGGCCCTGCCCCCTGCGTTGGGCGTTTGCGATGAGGATGATCTGGCAGTTCGTCTGCCGACCAAACGATAAAGAATACAATTCGCCGTCGCGTTCCTGACGGATACACGCGGTATGTGCTCTATTATTCCACAAAAGTTCTTTTTCGCCTATAATAGATTTTGCACGTTTAATTGTTATTTTGACATATTTTTATTTCAAAACCTATCATCTTGTAAGGAGAACACATGAAAAGAATGTTTGGTTTTTTAATTGGTATTTTGGTCGGCTCGCTGGTTGGCTCAACGATTGCCCTGCTCCTGGCCCCCGAATCTGGTGAAGAACTACGTTCGCAACTGCGCGAACGCGGACAGGACTTCATTGGCGAGGTCCGTCAGGCCGCTGATGCGCGCCGTATCGAGCTCAAAGATCGCTTGGAGACAATGCGTACACCGAGGGCATAATACAGACTAAGTTTATTTTATAATCCTTTGATAGAACGACAATGCCTGAGCCATGCAGGTGTTGTATTCTGCTCCTTTCGCGATGCGCTTCGCATTCAAACCTGCGGCCCGTTTCCGCAGGTTTTTACTTTTCAGCGCCCTAAGGATGGAATCCGCCAAAGCGCATGGATCAGTAGCATCCGTTAAAAGGCCATTTTCCCCGTCAGTGATCCACTCGCGGATCGATTCCAGATCCCCCGCGACCGGGAAACATCCGCTGGCCATACCCTCCAGCAAGGTGTTGGGTGTGCCGTCATGCACGCTGGGTGAGACCAACACAGCTGAACGGCGATAAACGTCCGCCATTTGGGCATGTGGTATGGGAGCGAGCAATTCCACAGCATGGCCGATTTCAAGGTCATCGATCCATCTTAGAATCTGGGTTTCACCCGCCATGGATGTGCACAAAAATTGTGCCTGGGGTATTTCATTTAAAATCAGTGGAATAGCTTTGAAAAACACATCGTTGCGTACATAGGCGCGAAAACCTCGTGGATTGATAATAACAGGTTCTTCCACAAGGTTTATAGGTGGGAAAAAGATATCCGTTCGAATTCCACCGCCCCCGGGTGTAACCAAACTCTGCCGTTTGGAAGGAAAACCCCATTCCTGCCCCAGCCGAATGTCACGTTGACAATCTGCATGCAATGCATTTACCACTTGCATGGTCCAACGTGTGTAATGACGCATCAATCGAGTGGAAGGTGCATGCAGGGTAAAGTCGTTGCCCCATACTGAAACCAGTAGCGGAATGCCATTGTATGCATCTGCTGCAAGCATACCTTCGTAGGGGATGCGCATTGCATGGATCAGATCGGGTTGGAGACGCTCAATCACTGTTCGCAATTTTCGCGCGGAGCGGGTGATGGTGAGTGGGCCGAAATAATGTCTGAGAGCAGTTCGCAAGTGTATGGTTCGGGATGACGCGGGGCGGGATGCTTTAGATGGAGCTGACCGTTTGGTCCCACTGAAAGCGACGGGAGTGATGTGCAGGCTTGCCAATTCCAAATCTGGCCGACAGGCGAATGTGGAGGCAAGATGTACTTCATCCCCGCGTTCGACGAAGAATCGCATCCAGTTGAGGGAAATTGGTGAGCGGCCGTCAGCTACAAAGAGGATTTTCATGAAGTGAGTATTATACGTTATTGCTTGATATGGAGGCTGAAATATAGTAAGAAATTGGTATTAAGTGGTATATTTGGCCAGTCTGCATCGTGCAGAAATATTCATTATTATTGCGAGGTAATTGTATGAAACAAATTTGCGTGGTCGGTGTCGGATATGTTGGTCTTGTGACCGGTGCTTGTTTCGCTGACCTTGGGAATCGCGTCGTAGCTCTGGACGTAGATGAAGAGCGTATTGAGAATTTAAAAAAAGGGATCATGCCCATATATGAACCCGGGCTTGAAGAACTGGTTGAACGCAATGTCAAAGCCGGGCGTTTGTCTTTTACAACTTCTTATAAAGAAGCTGTAAAGGATTGTGAATTTGCATTTATTGCTGTTGGGACACCTTCTGGGGTTAATGGTGAAGCGGATTTGCAATATGTGGCGGCGGCGGCAACATCTATTGCAGAGAACATGACTGGGCCCTTGGTCATCATTAACAAATCCACGGTTCCGGTCGGGACCGGGGACTGGGTCGCTGATATCGTAAAAGGCGCCTCCCCAAAACAGATCGACTTTTGGGTGGTTTCATGCCCTGAATTCCTACGGGAAGGTTCGGCTATCGGTGACTTTATGAACCCACATCGTACTGTGCTGGGTTCACAGCATCCTGAAGCTGCAGAGAAAGTTGCCCAATTACATCTTCCACTACGTGCACCGATCGTTATCACCAATCTGCGAACAGCAGAAATGATCAAGTATGCCTCTAATGCATTCCTGGCAACCAAAATTTCTTTTATCAACGAGGTCGCTAATATTTGCGAATCTCTGGGCGCTGATGTGAAGGAAGTGGCAGCCGGAATGGGCTATGATAAACGAATTGGACCGATGTTCCTGGATGCAGGCTTGGGTTGGGGTGGATCGTGTTTTCCCAAAGATGTGTTGGCCTTAGCTTACATGGCCGAGGAAAAAGGGCTTGATCCAAAGATTTTAAACACTGTTATGGATGTGAACTACGAGCGCCGAAAGGAAGCTGTGGCTCATATTGAGAATTTGACAGGTGGCCTGAAAGGTAAAACGATTGGCTTGCTAGGCTTGGCTTTTAAACCTAATACCGACGATATGCGTGATGCCCCCTCGATTGATATAGCTCAAGCGCTCATAGCAGATGGTGCCAAAGTTCGCGGATATGACCCTGTAGCGAAAGATGTTGCCAGTCCGATTTTGCCGGCTGTGGAAATGTTTGAAGATCCCTATTCAATGGCCAAAGGCTGCGATGCTTTGATGGTCATGACCGAATGGAACGAATTCAAGCAACTTGATCTTGAGAAAATCAAAAAATTGTTGAAGTCCCCGGTTATCTTTGATGGACGTAATATCTATGAACCTGAAAAAATGGAGGAACTGGGTTTCGAGTATCGTGGTATGGGTCGCGGGTTCGACGGTATGTAAATTAAATTTCCTTACAAAGAGTTGGGTACAAATTGCGGTGGATTCAAAACGTCATCAGAACTGACGGGTATGTTTCCACTGACGACAGCTTTGTTTTGATAAAGGGTTACAGAATTAATTAGCAGATTTGCTAATTTCTCGCGGGTAGGAAAATCTGCCTTTGCCATTACGCGTTGAAAACGATTTGATACATCCCCTAACATAGACAATGTAATATCTGTCCGTTCTGAGCCGTCCTGTTGATTTTGGACGGCTTTTATTTTGCTGTTCAAGGAACTTTGAGTGCATGAAATTTTAGATTTCTGCTCTTTTAATTCTTCAAGTTCAATTATGCCTTCCCTGTAAGCATCAAGAATTCTTTTTTCCTGCTCGTCCAGTTTCTGAACTTTTTTCTCGATTTGCTCTATGTCGATTTTTTCAGTTTCGGAAGGATCATTTTTTCTGGTCAATCGCTTATCTAATTGTTTCTTTAGGTTATCAGGGTCTTGAAGCAATTCAACTAATCCCTGCCAAACTTTATCATCAAAAGGTTTGTGGCGAATAGAAATTTTCACGTCATCGTGTGGCTTGGTAGAAATGTTGCCGTTTCGTTTTGCTCCGCAGCCGTAATATGTTTTCTTATTGCTGACGTGTCCTGATGCAATACAGCCGCATTGTCCGCATAATATAAGACCACGTAAAAGATAATTATTCTTATTATTATTTCTGCGTGACCTATAAGCGTTCTGTTTCAATCAGGACTTTGCCCGTTTAGGTTGAATAACAGGCTGAATCGACAAGGGAAAAG
>CAZCPP010000282.1:0-5535 GCA_964500655.1 uncultured Anaerolineaceae bacterium
TTTCCCTTGTCGATTCAGCCTGTTATTCAACCTAAACGGGCAAAGTCCTGATTATCTATGTGAAGGAAATCTAATGGACCCATCGATACCAATGTTCGATCTCGTCTGAAAAAGATATATCTCGTTGATAATCTAGGCCCATGAAATAGCGATGAACTTCAATGTGCTCCAGTATCTTATGATATTGCCCTGGAACTGTAACACTCAAGTCAATATTGGAGCGCAGGCCCTTGATTTCAGTTTTTTTGGAGAAATTCCACATATTCGGCTTTGATGATCAGCTCATCTGGTTGTAAATCGGCTGTGACTAGTAAATCACTTTTAAATTCAATTACGTGCGCTTCGATTTGTTCGAACCCCTCTTGCCGTGCTATTGAAACGCGATGATTTCCATCCAATACAAAATAAACCTCCCCAACTTGATATACCTCGATAGGCAGTAATCCTGCTCCTCCTGGATCCTCCATCGCAGATTTTACGCGTGCCCAGCGCTCCCTGTCACTCTCCCTGCGCGGTAAAAAGGTGCGAGTAAAGTCCGTATAGCGTCCAACGCTACCAATAATAGCCATAACCGGGATGTTTTGTAAGCCCTTATCGGAGCGGGTATATAGCTTTAGTTTTTGCGCGACATCTTCGTATGAAAGTAGTTCATTTGATTGCCCAGTCAGGCGTGCCAACACCTCCTGAAAAGAAGCTTTCAACCTGGCATCATGAAGTCTCGTAAAGCTACCTGATATGTGACTTTATTAATCGTCATAATGCAATCTTACATGGAAACAACAATTTGTACTACACAATACTAAATCCTTTTTCCAAAGTAGAACTCAATAAACCGTTATAATCAGCCCAATGTTCGAATTCACCATCAATTCTAGTGATGGGCGTGCCCGCATGGGGACCTTCACCACACCCCATGGTACGTTGCAAACACCGGTCTTTGCACCAGTCGGCACACAAGCCTCGGTCAAAGCGCTTACACCTGCACAATTAACCGACCTGGGCGCAGCGCTGGTACTTTCCAACACCTACCATCTCTATCTGCGCCCTGGTGACGATCTGGTGGCCGAGATGGGTGGACTACACCGCTTTATGCGCTGGCCCAAACCTATATTAACCGATTCAGGTGGCTTCCAGGTTTTCTCACTTTCTAATACCTGCAAAGTGGATGAGGATGGCGTGACCTTCAAGAGTCACATCGACGGCTCTAAGCATCATTTCACACCGGAAAAGTCTATCCGAATTCAGGAGAATTTGGGTGCGGATATCATCATGGCCTTTGATGAGTGCGCGGATCCCAACGACAGTGAATACATCCAGCAGGCAATGGAGCGCACGCATCGTTGGGCTGAACGCAGCCTGAAAGCCAAGCGACGTGCAGACCAAGCGCTCTTCGGCATTGTGCAGGGCGGTGTCGATCCGGACCTGCGCGCTGATTCGGCTGAATTTATCGCATCCCTAAATACACCCGGAATTGCCATTGGCGGTTTGTCTGTTGGTGAAACAAAAGATGAAATGCACACTATGCTCGATGTGGTCACGCCTTTATTACCTGAAAATAAGCCACGCTACCTGATGGGTGTCGGTACTCCCGAAGATATCATCAACGGCATTACACGTGGCATCGACATATTTGACTGTGTGTTACCTACTCGCCTGGGTCGTCATCACGCCGCCTTTTCCCCCGAAGGCCGCCTGAACATGATGAACGTGGCATTCACGCGTGATGAGCGCCCCGTCAACGAAGATTGTGATTGTTATGCCTGTCAGAACTTTTCTCGCGCCTATATCCGGCATTTAATCGTGGCCAAAGAACTACTGGCCGGGACGTTACTGTCAATCCACAACTTGCGAGCATTAATTCGTTTGGTAGAAGAAATTCGTGGTTATATTGCAGACGAAACGTTTGAAGAGCGAGTTCCGGTATTGTTGGAAAGATGGTCAAATAATGCGAAACGCGAGTCACAGAAATCAACCACTTGAACAGTGAGATAAATTAATCGAATCTTTTTGAAGCCTCATACTCAACATTATTCAGGGACTGATCGATTTTTCATCGTATCATCCATTGCGAAATTTCCTTTTTTGAGTGAATAGAACATTTTGAGAATTAATGTTAAAACCAATTGAATTCCCCTCCCCAAATAAAAAATATAAAGCTATCATGACATATATTAGTGAATCCCAGGCAGATCAAACTTACTGCTCTTTGTCAATCGATGGATTCCCACATTCATTTGCAGACCGGGTTTTTGGGAGGACTTGTTTGTGGTCACCGGAATCACGGTTCCTTGTCGTTCAAGAATGGAAGGCGACCGATGATGCCAGCTCGCCCGAATTGTGTCAGCTTTTGGTTATTGACCTGGTTTCCAGGCGCGAATGTATAATAGCAAATGTGGAAGGAACAAAAGGGAATATTCTTCCGGAGGGTTTCATAGGGGAAAGCTTAATGTATTCCGTTATCTATTATGGCCAATTTGGAATGACTAAGAGCTATGAAAGTAAATTCCAGTACCTGGAAGGTTGGCACACCCTCAAATAGCATTGAAGAAATATGACTCTTAATCACGCCCTACTGCTCGGTATTATTCAAGGATTGACCGAATTCATCCCAGTCTCATCCACAGCCCATTTGTTGATTGGGCAACAATTGTTGGGTCTCCCCGCTAGTAACCTGGTGTTTGCATTTCTGGTTATCATCCAAGTTGGAACAGTTATTTCTTTGCTGGTCTTATTTTGGAAGGATTTGATATCGCTCATCAAAGCCTTCTTTGCAAAGCCCTTTGCCACCCCTGAAAACCAGCTGGCCTGGAACATCATCTTTGCCACCCTCCCGGCAGCCTTGATCGGTTATTTGCTTCGAGATGCCATCGAAAGTCTCTTTAGCCAACCCTTGTTGCAAGCCTCTATTCGTCTTTTTTCAGCGGCGATATTGCTTTCATTTGCAGAATGGTTAGGCAAGCGTATTCGTCGGCTAGAATCCATGACTTGGTTGGATGCCTTCATCATTGGTTGTTTTCAAATTATCGCTGTCTTTCCTGGAGCTTCGCGTAGTGGCACGACCATCTCGGGTGGCATGTTACGGGGCTTTGACCGTCCGGCTGCTGCTCGTTTTGCCTTTTTGATGTCAATTCCGATCATGCTAGGAGCAGGTGGCTATCAGGTAGTTGATGTTGTTCATACCTCAGGATTGACAGCCTTCCTGCCAGCGTTGGCGGTCGGTTTTATTTCGTCAGCCATTGTCGGCTGGTTTGCGGTGCGATGGTTACTACAATATTTGGCAAACCATTCTCTGTATGCCTTCTCAATTTATTGTGCAATCCTTGGTACGCTTGTCCTGATCTTGCACTTTACCTAGTAGCAAACTATGGACGAAAAGGCACTTCTCAAACGGCTGGTTGAAACCGAATCACCATCAAAGAACAAAGATGCTGTAGATCGCGTAGGCGCAATTGTCGCGGCGGAAGCTCGCCGCCTCGGTGCTGGGATTGAAATTGCACCCGTTAAAGATGCCGGCGATCACGTTATTGCGCGCTGGGGTGAGGGAGAAGGCGGTATCCTGTTGCTATGCCATATGGACACTGTTTTCCCGCTGGGCACGCTTGAGAAGATGCCTTATCGCGAAACAGACGAAAAAATCTTTGGTCCTGGTGTGCTGGACATGAAGGCTGGAATAGTTATCAGCTTGGCTGCTTTGGAAGAATTGCAAAAATCTGATCGCCTAAACCGTACGGTCACTCTCCTGTGCACATCCGACGAGGAGATCGGTAGCCTGACATCTGAAGACCTGATCAAAGAGCTTGCCCAAAGATCGGCGCTGGTGCTAGTACTTGAATCCGGGTTGCCTGATGGCTCGCTAAAAACTTGGCGTAAAGGTGTGGGTGAATTTAGGATCAAGGTCAAGGGGCGGGCTGCTCATGCTGGCGGTGCGCATGAAGAAGGCCGCAACGCGATTGAAGAAATGTCGCATCAGGTGCTGGCTATTCAAGAGATGACTGATTATCAAGTGGGTACCACTCTCAATGTTGGCGTAATGCAAGGTGGTACGTTCTCAAATGTGGTGCCAGAAGAAGCTGTAGCCCAGGTGGATGTGCGCGTGATGCAACCCGGTGAATGGGAACGTGTAGATGCGGAGATGAATGCGCTCGAACCTGTATTGGACGGTACCTCACTTGAAATAACGGGCGGTCTCAACCGCCCGCCCATGCCCTTCGATGAGCGTTCCAAAGATACATTCGAAAAAGTAAAATCTGTCGCCGAAGATATCGGTATCAACATCAAGGCAGGCGGCTCAGGCGGTGGCTCAGATGCAAATTTAATTGCACCGTTAGGTATCCCAGTGCTGGATGGCCTCGGCGCAATTGGTGATGGATACCATTCCGAACGTGAATTTATTTTCGCTGATAGCCTGTTAGAAAGAACGAAATTATTAGCTGCCATCATATATAACTGGTAAATGAAAATCCCATCGAAATTTCAGATATTGTTTGTTTCCCTTGTACTAATTGGTTTAGGTGTTCAAGCTATACTAAATGGGGTGATCCCTGCTTATAAGGGCAAAGCAACCGGACCGGCACTAGCTTTTCCAATTTCAGAGCCGTATGTGCCATATGTGGGAGCAATACTTGTAGCAGGTGGTTTGTATCTATTTTTGAAGTGTTTTAGAACAGGGGAGAGAAAATAAGATGCGAAAAACAATAGTTTTATGTATGGCTCTGTTCATGGTAGCATGCGCATCAACGGAAACGTCTCCGTCTGAACCACAGATTATTAATGTGTATGCAAGTGCCTCAACCCGTCCATGGACGACGGAAATATACGCTTGTACCCCTGTTGGGGCAGTTGTCAGGGTAGTCAATGATCCGACCTCAGCAGATATTTCCCTACGCCTGGGTGAACCGGAATTTCTTTCTGGATATATCTACCAGATCGATTCTGAAGAAATCCTGGTCGTGACCCATCGCCAGAGCCCGGTGCAGAATTTGACTATGGGAGAAGTTCGCGAGTTATTTTCGGGGCAGGGCGATCCCTCAGTGCAGGTGTGGGTATATGCTTCAGGTGAGGATGTGCAAAGGGTTTTTGAGCAGGCCGTGATGGAGGGGCGAAGCGCTACATCATTGGCGAGGTTGGCGACCAGCCCACAGCATATGTCTGATGTGCTGGTAAACGAAATAAATAGTGCCGGTATATTGCCATATCATTGGAAGATGGGTGATGTGCGTGATGTTTTCACTATTTCGGATATACCTGTCTTGGCAATCTTAACTTCTGAGCCCCAGAGTGCAACGCAGGAAGTACTATCCTGCTTGCAAAAGTAGAGTTTTGATTGAAAGGAGAAAACCATGCACCAATCTATATTACTTGATGTCGCTGGTCCTGAAGTATTAATCGCTTACGCATAGTATGGCCTGGGTTGGCTGTCAGCCTCGTACTAGGTTTGGCGTTTTTACTAGGTGGATATTTGCGAAACATTCACTTTGATCATATTTATTGTCTGTAAATAGGGTCTAAAACCCCTGCCTTTCAGGCAGGCCGTTT
>CAZCPP010000283.1:0-5507 GCA_964500655.1 uncultured Anaerolineaceae bacterium
TGTACTACCCCCCAGATATGGGGGCGACCTTGCTAACTACCAGAGAGCCATAATTGTAAGCCATGCACCTAAGTGCGCAATAAGAAATATTACCATTGCGACTACAGTTGGAAATGGTGAGTGTGTACGCGTGTAAGCGATCGAACCCCAAATGAGCGCAGGAAGTGAAACCAACCCACTCAATGCAACAATTGATGGGAGGATATTACCCATTAACAAAAAAGATATTAGTAAAGCGCCAATAGATACACAAATATGGACAATGCGTAACCGTTTGACCGGCCAGTGAGTTGCAAGCGTATATTTTCCAACTGCAGCGTCGGCTTTTCGATCTGGCCAGGTAGTGGCTAGCAAATTGACGAATGCTAGCATGCCAAAGGGTAGAAAAGAAAGCAGTGCCGCCAAGTCGATGGTGTGAGTGTGAATCGAAAAAGCATAAGCGGGCAGCAAAATGCCTCCTAAGGTAGCGTTTGTCAATTCTCCCCAACCTTTCCAGGCGAGTGCCAGGGGTGGTAGTGAGTATATCCAACCGAAGAATGTGCCCAAACCCAAAATAATCAGCGATATGGGGGAAATGATATTTACCAAGGTACCTACTATTGCAAGACTCGTTCCAAAAATGAGAGCTATACAGGCACTTATCAGTGCGAGCGTGCGAGGCAGACCCGAGTCGTGTAGGGCTCCGCTGCCTCCCGAAAAGGGAGTGCGGGTTGTAAGTCTGTCTGTCTCGTAATCTGCATATTCATTGGCATAATGGATGCTAGCACTGATTGGAATTATGATCAGATAGCCGAACAGTAAAGTTACCAATGAAGGGGTGCCGCCTCTTGCAAGTGCAACAACATAACCCCAACCCATAACAAGCGTAATGGCTAATAGTTGAGATGGCCGCGCCATTTTATACAGTGTCCGGATGTAGATCCATATATTCTGGGGAAGAAGATTTTGCATCATACTCACTAAAAATAAAGACAGCAGGCAAATTGTCTTCCTTACCCAATCGAACCCGATGCTTATAAATTCACCCCATGTTGGTCGTGCAAAATATCAACAGTTCTGACAATTTCCACTTGTCGTTGAGATTCATTCCACGTTAGAATTTCACCTAAAATATCAGCCAATTCTTCTATAAGTGCACGGTTGAGATGACCGAGAAAAGCCATCAGTGAACGGCGCAGGATCAAGTCGTCCAGGTGGGCGACTTTTTCTTCTTCAACCAAAAATGCCACCTCGCGATGAGTCATGTCGGGATAATTCTGCAGCGGTGTATCTTCTCCACTTGGGTGGGCCTTGATGGCGCGGCAGCGCGAACCGTAAAGAGTAAACAATGGAGAATTTCCTTCCGAAGAGGTTTTCACCTGCGCATAGTCATTTCCGCCTCCAATCGCTAATTGCTTAGTATGCGCTGAACGGGTTTTGCCCAGGAAATCCAGTACTTTGTCAGTGGTTTGTTCTGCGAAAGCGCGATAGCTGGTCCACTTACCACCCACCAATGAGTAAACTGGGATATTACCAAGCCAATCTTCATTAATGCTGTGATCACGTGTGATTTGCCCGGTTGTCCTGGCATCACTATACGCGAGCGGGCGCACACCTGAAAACCGAAAGATGATTTGCTCGTGCTCAAGTTTGATATTTGGAAAGACTCGCCCGATCATCTCGAAAAAGTAATCCACCTCTTCTTCCTTACAACGAGCATCATCGGGATCTTTGATAGGAATGTCGGTGGTGCCTACGATCACTTTATCCAGCAAGGGGAAGATGAGCACAATGCGCCCATCTTTGTTTTCGAAGAATAATTCGTTTTCTTCAATCGCGGCGCGCAGTTCGGGATGGTCGAGGACAAGGTGTGAGCCTTTTGTCCCGCCAATATAGCGGCCATCAAACCCCAGATCCGTATTGACACGGTCGATCCAGGGCCCAGCAGCGTTGATGATCAGGCGTGGAGCCAATTCAAAAGACGTACCGGTCAATTCATCCATGAATGAAACTTGATTGCCATTCACACCAGTTAGCGAAACGTAATTGAGCGCGCGGGCATGTGATCCCTCTCCTTCACCATCCAGAATTAACTCAATGGTAAAGCGTTCAGGGCTGAGAATGGATCCATCGTAGTAGGTAGCCGTGTAGCGAGCGTCAGGGTGGAGTTGTGGGAAGCGTTTGTGCGAGGCGGCGCGACCTTCGAAGCGGTGCGGTGGGACGGTTCCTTGATTTCGGGTGAAAGCGTCGTAAAGCATAAGACCAATCTTTATGACAAATGCACCCCGTTCTGCAGGCTTATCGAGCCAGCCTAGGAATTTGACCGGAGCATTGAGAATCCCCGACCAAAAATTGAAGATGGGAATTGTTGTTGGCAGAGGCCGGACGATATGTGGAGCATTTTCGATCATGCGGTTTCGCTCACTTACAGCTTCACGTACCAGGCGAAATTCACCATTTTCAAGATAGCGGATGCCCCCATGCGCCATATGTGAGGAAGCTGCCGATGCGCCAGAACAGAAGTCAGCGCGGTCGATCAGTAGCACGTCTACGCCGTTGAGCGCCAGATCTCGGAATGTGCCAGCACCGTTGATGCCCCCGCCGATGATCAGAACGGATGGAGATGCGTTCTCTTGTACGGATTGCAAAATTGCTGTGCGTTTCATGATAGTGGTATTTTTTCGAGACCTGAGGGGTTTGACTTTAGACCCAATCAAACGTCCGCGTAACGGCTTTTTTCCAGCCCGAGTAAAGTGTTTCACGAGTATCGACGCCCATTTGAGGTTTCCATTCTTTATCTTTACCCCAGTTGGCGCGTAGCTCATCATAATCTTTCCAAAAACCGACTGCCAACCCGGCTGCATAAGCCGCGCCTAGAGCTGTGGTCTCTGCGACTTTCGGGCGGATGACGGGGACGTTTAGCACATCTGCCTGGAATTGCATCAAGGATTCGTTGAAGACCATACCGCCATCTACTTTGAGCGCGGTCAGGCTTACGTCCGAATCTGCTTTCATAGCATCCAGCACTTCCCTAGTCTGGAAGGCTGTCGCTTCGAGCGTTGCCCGGGCAATGTGCCCCTTATTGACGTAGCGTGTCATACCGACGATGGCACCGCGCGCATCACTGCGCCAATAGGGTGCAAACAAGCCGGAAAAGGCAGGCACGAAATAAATCCCACCATTATCCTCGACAGTATTTGCCAGGTCTTCCACGTCAGATGATTTCTCGATCAAACCTAGATTATCGCGCAGCCATTGAACAAGTGCACCGGTAATGGCAATCGAGCCCTCCAATGCATAGACGGCCGATTGGTCACCGATCTTGTAACCCAGGGTGGTCAACAACCCGGATTTTGACTGGATAGGTTTCTGGCCTGTGTTGAGCAACATGAAACAGCCTGTCCCGTAAGTGTTCTTAGCTTCGCCGATATGATAACAGGTTTGCCCAAACAATGCGGCCTGCTGATCCCCCAGGTCACCAGCGACAGGTACATTTTGAAGGGGCAAATCTGTTCTAACAGAACCAAATATCTCTGATGAAGAGCGTATTTCAGGTAGCATACATCGCGGAATGCCGAGAACTCCCAGGATTTTTTTATTCCAATCCAAAGTGTTCAGATCCATCAAAAGCGTGCGGCTGGCATTGGTCACATCGGTGACGTGCTGGCCGGTCAGGTTCCAGATCAGCCAGGTGTCCATGTTACCGAAAAGTAGTTCGCCCTTTTCGGCGCGTTCACGTGTCTCGGGGATGTTGTTCAGAATCCATTTGATCTTAGGACCAGAGAAATAGGTGGCCAGAGGCAGGCCGGTGGTGAGTCTGAAGCGGTTTTGGCCGCCATCTTTCGACAGTTCATTGCAGATATTGTCAGTACGTGTGTCTTGCCAGACGATGGCATTGTGGACTGGTTTACCAGTTTTCTTTTCCCATACTAGGGTTGTCTCGCGCTGGTTGGTGATTCCAATGGCTGCCACATCCGCTGAAATAGCAGCAACCTTATCCAGCGCACCATGGACGACTTGCTGCGTATTCTCCCAAATCTCCAGCCCATCATGCTCCACCCAGCCGGGCTTGGGATAGATCTGCTGATGTTCTTTCTGGTCAACACTGATAATCTGTCCACCATGATCGAACAGAATGCAACGCGTGCTGGTGGTTCCCTGGTCGATAGCGGCAACATATTTTGACATAATACCCTCCAGTGGAATGGGGTAACCTCACAAAATCGACTTGATCCTCTGCAAGCCCTTTTGAATGTTCTCGATCGAATTGGCGTAAGAAATGCGCAAATAGCCCTCGCCGAATTCGCCAAATGAATTTCCGGGTAATAAGGCAACGCCCGCTTTTTCCAAGATCAGGTTAGCTAACTCGGTAGAACTCATGCCTGTATTGGTGATGTTTGGGAAGGCATAGAATGCACCCTCCGGTTTTTGGCACTCGAAACCAGGCAAATCATTTAGACCCTCAACGATTGCATTGCGGCGGAGTTGGTATTCAGAAACCATCTCCTCCACCATATCTTGCGGACCGGTGATGGCTTCTAATCCGGCGAATTGGGTGAAGTGTGCGGTTGAGCCAATCGAGTGGGTCAGTAATAGGTCCACGCGTTCAGCCAGGTCTTTGGGCATAATTCCAAAGCCCAATCGCCAGCCGGTCATGGAGTAAGTTTTGGAGAATCCATCCACGATGATAGTGCGCTTTTTCATTCCGGATAATGCTGAAATGGTGGGCGCTTCCAACCCGTCGTACACGATGCGTGTGTAGAGCTCGTCCGACATTACCCAACAACCATATCCTTCGGCTTGCGAGGCGAGATGTTCCAGGTCGGCTGGTGGGATTATGCCACCGGTAGGGTTGGAGGGGGAGTTCAATATGATGAGCTTCGTGCGCTCGTTGATGAGCTTGTCAAAGGCAGCCAAATCAAATGAAAAACTATTTTCCTCTAACAGTGGAACAGCCTTTGGAACGCCGCCCGCCACCTTTATCATGGCCTCGTAAGTCGGGAAACCAGGGTTGGGGTAGATGACCTCATCGCCCGGCTCGATCAACGCCAGGGTTGGGAAGAACAGGTTGGGCTTGCCACCGGGGCTGACGACAACTTCATCCGGATGCACTTCGATCCCGCGTTGACGACCCGCAGCCTCAGCGATGGCTTCGCGCAGTGGGGGGATGCCGGCCGGCGGTGTGTAGCGTGTTTTCCCCTCCTGAATAGCCTTGATCCCGGCCGCGCTGACGTTTTCGAAAGTGGCGTAATCCGGTTGGCCGATCTCGAGGTGGATGATTTCTTTACCAGTGGCTTCTAGCTGGTTGGCGCGGGCCAATACTTCGTAAGCTCCTTCGGGTTCGAGATGCTGCGTGCGGATTGCAAATGACATTGGGTGCTCCAGTTATGCGTTTTAATAGATAGATAGTTGGTCTAGCTAAGTATACCGTTTTCCTTCTTGTGAGATGGAAACACTACTTTGATGGTGAAGTTCCCACATTCCGCACCCCAGCGTAGCGGATTCGGGGAATATTAGGTAAGCTTGAG
>CAZCPP010000284.1:0-5473 GCA_964500655.1 uncultured Anaerolineaceae bacterium
TTTGGTGGCTCATACCATCAAATATTCTATATTGGCTCTTTTTGTTGCCCGTGGTAATCCTTGTTTGGATGGCATCGTATGGATGGCGCAAATCGATATCTGAGTTGATCAGATTTCTTAAAACTATTGAGCATATGACAGGAGAAGACAGTAATGAATACTCAAATTTCTAACCGAGAATCAACCAAATTTGTAACTACTCAAGAGAATGCTGCACCCTCTGTTGAAACCAGGAACCTTCTGTCCTTGGGCCGGAAAAATAATTGGGGTTTTCAAGTATTGGGCAGAGCGCCTATGCCAGAAAGGGCTACTCGGCTTGGAGACTGGCTTCTAGTACCAGCTCAAATTGATTCAAGTTCAATCCCGTCTCGTACCCTTGCAAGGATTCAGGCTATCTTCACTGTCGGTATCAGGCCAAAAGGTTTTGTGCTAGCACACGAAGCGCCAAAACTTTTACCATCGCCCACTACGGAAGGAAATAAACTGCAAGATCATTTTTCCCAGCCGATTGCGAAAACAACACCCATCCGACGGACTGAAAGTCCACAAAGGATAACGGAACTTTTTACAACGGCTATGTCTGGCTTAGGTACATTACTTTCTGGATTGCTTACTATTTTGGGTTCTCTGATTCTCCCAGCAGCTTATCTAGTTGGCGCAGTAATAATGTTAGACCCAATCTTAGTGGCTGTTACTGAAGATGGATATTGGATTGAAATCGACCGTTGGTGGAACGAACCAAATCAATAAGGAGGTGTGAGATGGGAATGCTATTTAGGAGTGTAGGAACAATATTTTTGGGAACCTGTTTTTTGGGTCTAAATTTTATTCTCTTATTTCTTCTTGGGTTACTTCGAAATTTGCCAATTCTACTCACGTTTGTTCGCCAATTACTACGCGGGTTTCTAAGCCACTCTTTTCGTTTGTATCGTCTACTTCTGACACGCGCCCAACCATTGGTGCAACGGCATACAGGTATTGACCTACTACATATCTACATACGCATAGCAGCAACCATAGTGATTTCAATAGCTCTACTCTTAGTATTACATCTTGTAATGTCTTGGAATGTGTCAGCCCTTGCCATTGGCCTAGCAATCGCCCATGGAATAACTATTGGTCTATTCTGGGATGAAATTGTCAAACCAGATGGCCTCCAAATAGGAGGAACATTAGAATGAGCTCATTATTTCACAAGGTTCTATACGGTAATAATTCTCTCCTCACGCCAAATAATCGCAGCACACACGCCTATGTGATTGGTCAGCCGGGAGTTGGAAAATCACGAGCTATGGAATCCTGGATCATGCAAGATATAGTTTCCGGACATGGTGTTGGGATCATAGACCCACATGGTGATCTATTCCAAAACATTATTCTACGCCTTACAGATTTTCCTGAAGCTTGGGAACGGATTGTTATCATCGACCCGTGTAATAAGAAGTGGATTACAACATTCAATCCCTTAGAGGCCGTTTCTGGATTTTCCCAAGAACGTTTATCCCTTTTCCTGACAGACATAATTGGGAAAATTTGGAGACTGGATGTTGCCAATGCACCGCGCACTATGTGGCTACTTAGCAACAGCTTTTTAGCCCTCTCCAACTTAGGATTAACACTTCTGGATCTGCCGCGATTTCTTTTGGACAGGAACTTTCGGGAGGATTTATTACCACGGTTATCACATTCCGGAGCACGCGCCTACTTTGAGCATGAGTTTCCAAAAAATCCAGCTGGTGCAAATCAGTGGGCAACTCCCGTGCTCAACAAGATTGGGGGGCTTCTTTTTGACCCGGATACTAGATTGATTATTGCCGGAAAGTCTAAGGTCAGCTTTAGGGAAATGTTGGATCGGAAACTGATCCTCTTGGTAAACCTACCGAAGGGCATAATTGGAGAGGGGGCAAGTGCGCTTATGGGTGCGTTCATTGTTGCCCATATTCAAAAAGCAGCACTAGCCAGAGCAAACACCCAAAATCGTGTGCCATTCTTCCTCTACCTTGATGAGTTCCAGAATTACACGACCGATAACATCATAGATATATTATCAGAATCGCGAAAGTATTCGCTCTCCTTGACATTAGCCCATCAATATCTTGACCAACTTTCAGGTACTATGCGTAACGCTGTCCTAAATACAGCGGGCTCAATTGCATGCTTCAGGGTTGGATATAAAGATGGTTATCAACTGGCAAAGGAGGTATTTCCTGAGCCTAAATTCCCCGCCAGTAATGGAAGTGGTTTCACGATCCGACCACCGAGGCTTTGGAACTTCCCAACATTTGGTGAACAGGGTAATACAGCAGGTTGGGATAGCTTGGCACAAACACTTACCAAGTTGCGGTTTAGAGAATTTTGGTTTAGGCGGCGAGGTCCTACCCGCCCTTCGAAACATAAAACTTTCAATATGCCACAGCCGTTTTTTTCTACTGAAGTTTTGGAGAAGATGTATAGCTTATTTGATACATCTGGGAGGCTGTATAGCAGATTGAAAAAGGATGTTCAGGAAGAAGTTGCCAACCACCAACGCAATTCACAAAATTATCCAAGTAAGGAAACCACCTTTCCCCAACAATCAAATGCTATTGATGATAATTCCATTTGGGGTGTATAGTGAAAGGACTTATGGAAATGGGAAATAAAGAATCTTTGCCAAGGTTTGACCGATCAGAAAATCCACCAAGCATGCGTTTTCAAGCGCGAGATGAAGAAATTTTGAGAGTTATCTATGAATATGGTGGTGTAGTAGCCAAGCGCCAACTCAAAGAGATATTCTGGCATGATAAGTCATGGCGGGCGATGGAAAAACGCTTGTCGAAGCTATACCACAATGGTTATATAAATCGACCCGATCAAGACCAATGGAGAAGAAAGCCTATTTTGGAACCCGTCTGTTGGCTTGGATGGAAAGGTGCTCTTAAGGTAAGCGAGAAATGGGGATTACAGATAGATCAAGTTAGGGGTGACAACGAAAATCAACTAAGGAAAATAGAGAACCTACTACGAAAGCAAGGTTTTCTTTGGATGCGCGAGCCTCGATGGATACAGTTGGAACATGATCTTGCTGTCGTAGATTTTAGACTGCTCTTGGAAAAAGCCCTTCACGATAGCAAAACCTTGACATTAGTTGAGTGGTTACATGAAGGGATATTTCGCTCCCAGACGGATGTTGTGGAATATGAAATTACGGGTAAAAACGGTTTAGTTAGAAAGATGAGGAAAGGAGTAATCCCAGATGCCTATTTTATGCTAGAGGATGAACAAAGAAAAATAAGTGGACAACCATATCGAGCAAGGTTTTTGCTTGAAATGGATAGAGCCACGCATGATAATCCAAGCTTTGGGTCTGAAAAATCATTACCGGGTGCTGCATACATAAATAGTCCAGCTTATAAAAATCGTTTTGGCCAAAATACTGGGCGCTGGTTAGTGGTTACAACAGCAGGGGAAAGAAGAATGAAAAATCTTATGCATCAAACTGATGAAAAGGTGGGAGGGCGCGCAAATTTATTTTTCTTCACCACTATGAAATATTTAGGAAGCAACGATATTCTAGCGTCTGATATTTGGTACCAATTTAGTTCAAAAGAGCCATTGCCCTTGATTGCCAAAAATTTCTGAGGTGGAAGATTTTCATAAGTTTTCTAACCAACAAAATCAGAATTAATTTACCAACCAATAAGAATTATACTTAGATTTTCATTGCACCGATTTCACATAACAAACCTTACACCTAAGCTCCTTTTCAATAAAGTATCTAGCCAATATGATAACCTAATACTAAGATGTTATCTTGGGGATCGCTCCAAAGGCACCAGGCTGATGACTTAATTCTTGGTCGAACAGGGAGATATTCATTTTTTCCGAAGTTTCGCATTTCAAATCATTGCCGAAAATTCCATACATATGTGGTCGGTTTAACAGGTCGAGGTAAGAGCAAATTTCTCCAGAACTGTCTCTTACAAGATATTACGAGAGGGAGAGGTTGTGCAATTATTGACCCACATGGGGATTTGGCAAGGGATGTCTTGAGTTCTCTTATTGGTACAGGATATTTTTCTAATGAAGAAATATTCAACCGAATAATATATGTTGCACCACGTCGAAGGGATTACATCATTCCATTCAACGTTTTAGCAAGACCTGACTCAGAAACAGAGACTTATGAGATAGCCCAAAGAGTAATATCTGCTTTTATGCGCACATGGGCCAGGACATTATTAGAGCCACCGCGTTTCCAACAGGTTATGCGTGCATCTCTTGCGGTCCTTATCGAGACAGGGGGAACACTTTGTAATCTTTACCAGCTTCTGACTGATGAAGAGTATCGCGAGGAAAAACTTGCATTAATTCCTAATCCAAAAGTTTCTACCGATTGCCAAGCTTTCTTTCGGAACGAATTTGATCAGTGGGGGAGAAATAGACCACAGATGATAGGAAGCACAACAAATAAAGTCAGTGCTATAACAGATAATCCCAGTTTGTTCTACATGCTCTCTCAGAAAGAAAATCATCTCAATATCCGCAAAATAATGGACGAGGGGAAGGTTCTTCTTTTTGATCTGGGTGATTGCGATGATGAGACTAAGAGGTTGCTTGGCACCCTCGTTGTGACAGGATTTGAGCAAGCTGCTCTGTCCAGATCACGGATATCAAGTAAAAAACGTAGACCTTATTATCTATATATAGACGAGTTTCAAGATTTCGCTTGCCACCCGGGTGCTGCTGAGATTTTCAGCCAAATGCTATCTCAAGTCAGAAAGTTCGGTCTCCACATGATCTTAGCAAATCAAAGCATTGCTCAATTAAGCAATAGTTTGCAAACCGCTCTAGGAAATGCTCAAACTATTGTTACCTTCAGAATTTCAAGAGCCGATGCCGAAGCCTTCTCACGTGTTTTAGGAAATGTTGATAATAAAAAGGTAAAGCATGATGCTCAGACTTCAACACAGCACCCTGTTTACACCTCTCTTTTCGAGCAATGGGAATCTTTCACCCAATTCTTGACAAAACAAGCTGTGCGACAATGTACCGTAAAAACAGCTGATGATAGATTGGCTGTACTTTGGACAGAAAAAATAAACGAAAGTGGCTGCGATGACGAAGATTTAGAACAATCAATTTGTTCTAGTTTCAAGCGTCACGGACACCTTCGTGAAGAAATCTCTAAACATCAGTCAGGGGCAACAGTGTCCCACCAAGGTAAAATTGATGAACAGGGTAGTTCACTTTTCGGATTTTGAACGTCAAAGTAGAAAATAAAATTCGTATTTTTCGAAAATCAATAATCTTTATTACTATCGATTTCCCTTTTCATGAGCCTCCCTCAGTTTTCTAAGAGTTTTGGGTGAAAAGTGCAAGTCTCGTTCTATTGGCAATCCAAGAGGCCCTCTGGCTCCTTCCAATTCGGACAACGCGAAGTAGGGTAGGCTACTGGCGAGTTACCTCAGTGGGCACTTTTCCAGCAGCCCCC
>CAZCPP010000285.1:0-5464 GCA_964500655.1 uncultured Anaerolineaceae bacterium
AAACGGCCTGCCTGAAAGGCAGGGGTTTTAGACCCTATTTACAGACAATAAATTTCCGATACCATTATCACGGCCAAATCGATTACCAACGTGTTTACTATCTACCCGTTCAACCATCGTATAGACACCCCAATACATAGATGGTTTGTCATCGTCAATAATGTCGATCCAAAACTCAACATAAGATGTAAATCCCGCCGGAACTCCGGCAAATTGCATCATGTCGTAGGCCATTTTTTCGCGAAGCAGGGAGGCATCTGCAAAATTATTGTGGAATAACAATTGTTTTAGGTTGTGATATTCTTGATCGGCAACATAATAGTTTGTATCGATCTTCCAGGATTTCTTCAATCCAGAACTACCCAACGAACTGTTACCTTTCATGCTGACAGCAATATTTTCTACAACTTCCCCGAAAACTTCCACATCCGCTTTGACCCGCGTCTTGGAACCCGGTTCTTGCCACATACGATTCCATTCCGACTGTGTAATGCGCAGTTCAACCGGGCGCACCTGGCTATCATCAAAAATCGTCCAATAATCTACGCTACTGGCACCCGGATAGCGCACATTTACATTAATCGTATCAGTAGCAAAATTACCCTGTGAATCAGTCACCTTAAGGGTAATCTTGTATTCTCCGGAACGCTTATACAAATAGTTGACGTAACCTCCTTCAGCAGTAGCATCGGTGTCATAAATGCCATTGGCGTCCAGGTCCCACTCATATTTGACAATCTCACCCGCACTGGATTGGCTGCCAAAAGCGCTGAAGTAGACCATTAATGGCGACCAGCCTTTTACAGGTGTGGCATATGCAAAAGCTTGAATGGTCTCGCTAACCGGTACATCTTCCACAACACCCACCCCTTGTGACGGGTTAATAGCCATTAAGGCAGTTGTCGCCAGCAAGAAAACGAATATAAATGTAACTTCAAGGATGCGATATCGTTCGCGCCTTTGAAGTACATCAGGCATAGCGCCTCTTCTTTTGCCAAAAGGCCAGAACTACCAGACCCATTGGTAAAGCAACTGCCCCACCGCAGGGCAAACCTGGTCTACCAGGGGATTCGTTGGAAGGCGCGGCAGGTTCAACAGCGGCTTCCGGTGGTTGTGCAGCCGAGGGTGGGGCTTCGACGGGCGTCTCCGCACCCATCAAGGACAAATCATCTACCCACAACGTACCGGTATTGTTCGTGCCTTCGTAGGTATCAAAACCAAAGGCCATTCCTAATATTTGATCCGGTTTGGCAAAAGGCGTACCCGCACCTGGCTCCCAATCTGCGCGATGGAAATCCCCCCAACGTAACGAAATCGGTACCCAGCCATCCGCACTATCAGGTGGGGCTTCAATTGTGTAGAGGTAGGTTTCATCCTCGTTATCGTTTCCAGCATAAAGATCCACGTTGAATACCAGGCCTGCTTTGCCAGAATGCAAATAGAAATTAATCCCTTCGCTAGCACTCCAATTTTGTGCATTATCATAAAAGATCGCACATGTAGCCCAGGCATCTGTTGTAACATCAAAATCGAGGATCAGTGCGCGCTGTCCATTATGGGCCTGGCCCGATTCGGCCGTACAATGCATGGATGTGGGTATCGACTCATCCCAAAACGGTTCCCAACCATTAGTGCCGGGGGGATTATCCGTTTCAAAATCATCGATCAAGCCAGTCGTAAGGGGTTGCTCAGAGTAAAGCTCCGGTTGGGGAGCGTCACTAGCAGGGGCTGAGCTTTCACCTTGAGAGGGTAACGCAGGGTCAGGTGCAGGCTGAAGCGGCGCTCCTGCTATCCAACGATTGTAGAATACATTCAATAACGGCACAAATTCATCAGTCGCTTTACGGCTACCGGCTTCAGAAGGATGGTCATCCCCAGAGGGATAATAAAGGGTGTTGCTATTACCGGTCACGTGTTCGACCGCGCCTGCATTGAAACGATGGTGTGAATCGGGATTAGTAAGCACATTATAGAAGTCAAATACAGCTACATTATTGAGTGTATAGTTGTTTTCGCGCAGCCAATCGTTGATAAGCCATTGATTGAATGCGCGCGCATTATTCGCATAACTCTGATCGCTCAACGGTGGTGCGGTGATGACCACGAACAGCTTATCAGGGCGGGTAGCAAAGTATTGCAGCAACTGGTTGTAGACATACTTTGCACCACCCACACTCAAATCTTCGTAAGTGCCTGCAGGATCATTCGGATTCCCCGACAATTCCGAGTTGGGGAAACATGACTTGAACATGATGATTTGGTTCTCACCACCAGGATCTGAAAGCGTACGCGTGTAGTAAGAATTTTGCCCGCTTTCATTGAAAAGTGCGCTCATGTAGGTAGGGGTTTCGCTTCTTCGGAACCATTCCATCCAATTTGGAATATCAGTATTGTCACCAATACTATTTGGCCCCCAGCCATAGTTGGTGTCGCTGACAAAATAGCTGTTCTCCCCCAACCTACGCCCGAGATCGCCGTACCCATCGGTAAGCCAATTTTCACCGGTTGAATGATGAATGAAAATCAGCTTAACCGGTTGTGTGGGTGGATTTGGGTTATCCGCTTGCGGAAGCGGCGCACTGGCAATCAAACCAATAGTTAGTAATATCATGCAAAAGAATAGTGAAATTCTTTTCATGTTTATCTCCTTTACTTTGATAGAAAAAACGGTGTTCGTCCTAAATACAAAAATGAGTTTCTAGCGTATAAGATTTGAGAATCGACATAAATATATACCCGCACAAAGCACTAATATGATAACGAATACGCTAATCCATCGGCCTCTACCCCAGGGCCCCCTCCTGAAAAATCGTCTTCCTCTCCTCATCATCTACTCCTTTTTTAGAGAATTTATATATCAAAGAACTATCCACGGGTTATGGAACCGGATCGAAATATTGATCCAAACCACGGTTACCAACAAATGGGATGAAGCCTAAGTCGCGGGAGGTTTGATATACCCAAGCGACGTTATCTGCTTCAAGAGCATAGTCCACTGTAAAGACGGGGATGCCCATCTGTTTAGCGAGATCCAGGAAATACAAATATTCTTCACTGCTAACATGAAGTGTGCTTTCAGGATATTCATCGTACTGGCGTTGGCATACAGGTGACAGGGATTGGTAGTATTTATCCGTATCAACATCATCATCTGTACGCGGAAGTGGGCAATCGCCCTCGGGTTCGTTATCCGCACCCCCATCGAACCAGACCTGTTCCTGCGCCAGGGCATCGATCGTGGCGGCATATTCAGCATATTCAACCAGTTCCGCCGCATTTTGCCCAACGACATAGCAATCATCGCACTCATCTTTGATATTCGCTGAAATATAGCTGACAAACTCGATCATCGCGTAAACAGGATTGATCCCCTCCCGCTGCGCCGCCTGGACTACATTTTCATCAGAATAAGCCTCTACCCAATCCAGGTACACGCCATCGAATCCGACCTCTCCAATTTGGTCCAAAATTCCGCCGGAATCTAGCCATAGAGATTGCCACTCCTCGTCCCAGTACGCGACTGGGTAATTCTCGGCCCAACCATCTGGATCCTCACCCACAATCCAGGCAGGGTTGCCAACTCGCCATCCATCTTGCCAATATACACGATAGGACTCCGCTTCGCCAATGTCAATGTAGGCCAGTACCAGCTTGCCAGAAGCATGCATCCTGTTGATGACCTCTGCCATCGGATAATCCTCATCGTCAACCACTGATGGGATGTAATCCAATACCAGCAGGTCGAAATCAGATGCGACCATTTTGTCTATCGTTTCATCGTCAGGGATATCACCGATGAAATAAAACCAGTGCGTGACATTCGCCAGCGATTTCTTTTCAGATTCGCTGCTCGCCTTCCTATAGGTGGATGGTCTGATGGTGTTTCGAGCCCAAAAATCTGTGATAACGGACTGCAATTCGTTATCTACATCGGTAGTGTTTTGGGGGTTCGGACCGTAGCGGAAGTTGAGGCCGTTGACACCTTGGTTCCATGGAGTCCATTCGGGGTCCCAGGTCCACAGTGCGTGGTTAAAACCGAGTTGCTCGAAAAGAAACATCTCATCATGCATAAATTCTGCGGCACCCGGTACCCAACGTGCTGCACCGAATTCATTGACTGCCAGAACCACATCATTGTCTGTGGCGTAATTTGTCGCAATGGACAGAAAATCCTGCAGCCAGGCCTGATCAAAATTATCATCCTGCCCATCGTAGTCGATATCAAACTGGCCGGGATAGGAGTTGCTCTCACCCGGTTCCTGGTGGGTATACATAAATGGTTCGTACTGGTGAAAAGTATACACAACGCGTTCTGCTTCGACGGTTTCTAAATGGGGTAACCAATCCAGCGCAGAATAGCCATTGCCGCCAACAAGGATGGGTGTTTTGCTGTCCACTTCACGAATGGCACTAACAATTTTTGGATACCAATTATTCCAATTGTAAAGCGTGCCCTCGTAATTCTCCTGAAACTCATCTTGATCCCATTCATCGAGTATCTCGTTAGAGTTCGGTTCGCACATCAGATCATAGCCAACCACCACTGAACTATCTCGATAACGTTCGGCTGTATAGCGCCACATCTCAATCCAAGCCTGCTGGGCGATTTCATCTTCCCATACTGATTCGATCAAATCATTTGAAGCGAACCAATCGTCGTCACGGTAAAATGTGAAATCGTTACGTCCTGGGCCAGTACGGAAGGTAATGACTACGAACAAGTCCGCCTTGGCTGCCATTGCGATCATATTGTCTAGATTGTCTTGAGCCCGTTCATCCAGTACATAGGGCGGGCGCTCTGTGAATATCCCCGGGTGTGATAAGTTGACGTAATTTGCCCCTAGTTCAGACAGGCGGTCGAATTCACTTTGCGTGTAGGGAGGTCCAATATATCGATTTCCCAAGAAATCTCTTCCATCGTATTTTGGGATAACAATGCGTTGCCAGGTGTTCGCTCCACGCAATTGCGTACCATTGGTCCATAGCTCCCATGCATCAAACTCAGATAGGTTATCTGACATTGCTTCTGAAGGAGGAGAATCCGATAAAACATCTGGTATTTGCACAGGGTCAGTATCAGGGACAGGTGAAAACAACGAGCAGGCAAGTAACGCCAGAATTATTGTCAACCATCCCAAGTGCCTTGAAGAGCGCATACGTTCTCCTTTCCCGCAATCGCTTGTGAAATTCGAAACGAGCTACTATTATTATACAGTCAGGAGAGTAAAAAACAACCAACCTGTAGAGCTATGAATTTCTATCTGTGCAATATCATCTCCCAGGTAGCAATTTATGAGTGGAAAATATGGTTTGGAAACTGTATAATCTGTTGCAGAGAATTATCCAAGATTTGTTTGATCAATAACTACCAAGGAGATCTGGTATGACTAAAAGGCTGTATATATTTTTTGGTAGTCTCCCTCAATAGTGTTGAAAGGTGTAAACTTGGGTAAACTGACTTGAA
>CAZCPP010000286.1:0-5457 GCA_964500655.1 uncultured Anaerolineaceae bacterium
ATGAAGATTATTTACTCAAAGTGCTCTCTGCTCATTAAGATGCGATTGCCCTAACTCATGCTCCTTTTATTGTTGACAATAAATAATTGTGTATTATAATCATTCAATAATTTGAAAAGCTAAGATGAGGACGAGTACGCATTGAACGACAGCACAGAGAGCAGACAGTTGTTAGTGAGAGATCTGCCTGAAACGACAATGCCGAATGGACCTTTGAGCTACAGGGTGAACGGAAACAAGTAACCCATGTCGGGCTGCTCCCGTTATAGAGCTAGGGTATAACTCTTATAGAGCGTACCTGAATAAGTGAGGCTGGCTTTCTCCCTGGTGCTTCATCAGGGAATTTTTTGTTAAGGCCACTGGTCAGCCTAAGTTGGGTGGCACCACGGATGCGGAAGTGTTCGTCCCTATTGGGATGACACTTTTTTTAATTTGTAGTTTCATAATCAAAAGCTGGACAGATAACTGTTGAGTCTTTGCCAACTGGATCACGGATATTGAAATCTAAACCAAAAATTTTCTTGAGAAGGTAATTCATATGTACAAAAAACGCATTTTTACAAGCCGTTGTCCTTCACAATCATTAAGTATCACTGATTTGGTCAGCACAATAAGATGTTGGGTAAAAGTTCAAGAATCTTATGATTGTTTTTTTCTGTTATCCGACTTATTTATCGTAGACTCCCATTTTTCCCAGCCAGACCAAGTCCAAAACAAAATTCTAAATTCAATGGCTGATTTACTGGCAATAGGTATTAGCCCGCAAAATACAACCTTTATTCTGCAATCCATTATTCCGGAGCATGCTCAATTATCTCTTTTACTTGAACCGTATTTCAATTAGATTCTTGGAAAAGTAACCCTGCTGTACTATATTTTTCCCTAATATCAGGAAAGAAAGTGGTTCGGAGCAGGTCCGCTAGGGGCTACTATTGAAAAACGTCCTAAAAAGGGCGTTTTTCTTCTTAAAACACTATAAAACAGGGTGAAAATTCGTTTTTTTGGAAGAAAAACGAGATTTCTAAAACTTGACCAAAAGGTGCAATTGGCTCGTCGGGTTTTAACCCGGAAGTGCTAGATTATGCTGTATAACACAGATGGGTTTACAAATGTGATCTTATATTTCAGGGGAGTAATGGTTTAATTCTTGCTAACCCAACAAACAGAAATTCAACCAGAACAAATTTAAGGCACCGGCTGTAACCGCTAGGTTCTTGGTTACAGTTCTAGACGAGGAGCTATTGGAATAAGAAAAGATACCGAGTATTTCCAAAACACTCGGTATCTTCTTGGTTAGGGCAATTCGATTCTTTCTTCCTCCATCACAATATCATCCACATCCCAGCCTTTTTGATCCATGAGTTCGATGAAGGCGCGGCGGAAGAGCAAGGTTACTGAGACTTCGGAAGTTTCCGAGACTTCCGAAGTCTGAAAGGTGTAGGTTGATGTATCGCTTCCCATTGCGGGGATGCGGTTGTCGCTGAGAATGCGGGTGGGGTTCCAGTAGGCGCCGCTGGGGGAGATTTCTGTCCATAATTCCATCAGGATCTTGGCATAAGCTGTGCCTGGCGAGCCAGCAAAATAGCCTTGTTCGTAATCTCCAATGCCTCCCCAATCCGGGATAACAGGACCTTCAATTTGTGTGAGTTTTTCGCCATTTTCACCGCTCACTTCTACTATCAAAATGAGATGCCGCAGCGGCGAATCTGTCGGGATATGATGCCCCGTTTTGTCGTTGATGAGTTCAACTTCGACGACGATCTTGTCATTGGCTTTGGTGGCACCTACATTCATGGTGAGGGAATTTTGCAAGAGTTCCGCATCCGCTGCGCCGGGCATTTTGTGGCTGAAGATAGTATTTGGGTCACGTTCCAAGCCGCCCACTTCGGGGAGGGCGAAGTGGGTGTTGCCGAGGCGGGGCATGTGGCAATCTTGGCACGTTTGCCCCGTTTCGGGGTCGCTGTAAACGCTTTCTTTCCACTCGCCAAAAGAGTTGTAGATGACCGTATCCCAAAAAACACTAAAGTGGCATGGCGCACAAAATTGACTTTCTTCTTGCAAAGGGGAGTAGGTATCTTCTCCGGGGGCGACATCGTTGAGGGGACCGATAAAAAGTTGTTGGTCAGCGGGTGGGCGGCGAAACTCAAGGGACAAGACTCCCGGCATATTGGCGCCGGGCAAGCCGATTGCAGGGTCGAGGCGCACATCCCAAATTTTGTGGCAAAAATCGCAGGAGATTCCTTCCAGATCAACACCCGTTAAGGATGTGGGGTTTGTACCATAAGGATCATCCACCGCAGCGAGGGGGGTGTGGCAGGCGGCGCAATTGCCAGCCGTTTCTGGAAAATCCAATTTGTAGCCGGGGCCATAATAAGGTTGGCTTAAATCAGGACGAAGAGGGAAAAAGCCGTAGTCTGGGCTGTTGGCGTAGACCGTTTGGGGACTTTGATTGCCATCCATATCCTGCCCTGTATACATCGTTAGAAAGCGTGGGTTTTTCGCAGATTGGGCGTGTGCATCCTGAAGCCATTCATCTACGGGGAGGGTTGCCCCCTCTCGCAACGGTTCCTCTATAAGTGTGGGAAGAGGGGCCGTTCTTGACATCATATCTTCAGGGAAGAAGGTGTTTTTGGTGCTGTGACACTGGGCACAGCCTTGATTTTCGCCTTCGCCGGGATGGTAGGTGGATGGGAGCCATTCGTACTCGACATTGTCTTCGGCGGTATGCGCTTCAAGGTGGATTTCGATCTCATTGCCAGGATTTTCTTCTGTGCCTGCGATGTAATATCCCGACAGCGAGGCGGTGATAAAGGCTGTTTCATCAGAAAGCCCTGAGAGGCTGAAACGTCCGTTTTGATCTGTGGTGGTTTGGAGCATTGTAGCTTGGGCGCGGACTTGGGCATTAGGCAAAGGCTCGCCATTTTCGTCAAGGACAACACCGTGAATGGCGGTTGAAGAGCAGGCAGTGAGTAGGAGAAGAAAGATGATCAGATATTTTTTCATAGGATTTTCCTGTGTTTTGTACACGGATAACTCGGAGTTCACGGAGTTTTTTACCACGAAGCACATAAAGGAACACAAAGAAAAACTTCGTTCCTCTTCGTGCTCTTTGTGGTAAAAAACTATCGGAACCGTGTGCAACGCATCCTTGGGGATGCAATGCTCCACTTTCTGAAAATCTGCACAATCTGTAGATGTTAAGGCGTACCCAGCCGATAAACACCACGTCCGCCTGTGCCAACATAAAGCACTGAGCCATCTGTTGAGAGTGCCATATCTTTCATGTTAAAGAAATCTAGTCCATCGGAGAGCTTTTGCCACGTATCTGCACCATCGGTTGTAACAAAGACACCAGAAAGGCTAGAGCTGGCATAAATTACGTCCTGACGATTGGGATCGGCGAGGAGACCAAACATCTGCTGATTGGGGTCCATCCCAGCAGAGGCTTGCTGCCAAGTTTCGCCACCATCGCTGCTGCGCCAGAGGGCGTATTCCAGTGTGGCAGCGTAAATGGTCTGTGGCTCGAAGGGGTCAATCAGCACGTCGTAAATGATGAAGTTCTCGCCCGGGGAAGGCTCTGCCCCTCGGGGAAGATTCATCGTCATATCCCGCAAACCCTGTAAATGACGCCAGCTACCTCCACCATCTTCGCTGAGATAAAGTCCTATGGCTGTAGCAGCATAGATTCTGCGTGGGTTTTGCGGATGCACATCCAATGCCATAATGCCCGTATTTTCAAAAGGAGTGCCTTCCATCGTTTCCCAATTGTAGCCACCGTCAAAAGAGCGAGCAAAACGTGGCGAGGAGATGGAGCAATCCCAGGGCCTGTCACCAAAACAGCCGGCACTCGCAAAGCCAGCGTAAACGATCTCAGGGTCAGAGGGCGCAAAAGCAAATGCCCGCATCGGTGCAGCCCCATCCAATCGACCTGCTTCAATTTCCTTGCCAATATCTAAAATGATCGTCATTTCCCAGTTCCCGCCGCCATCGTCACTGTGAAAGAGCGTTTCCCAATCTGTAGCAATGATCTCTTTATCATCAGAAGGTGGAAAAACGTAAGCCGCCCCGCCACCGCCTGAGCCTAGCCAAGTATTCCCGCCGTCGTTGCTGTGAAACTCACCCGCAAAAACGACCTTGCTATCCCACGGCGCTACCCCGATCCCCAAAATACTGCTCCCCGTATAACCGTGGCTGGCGTCCATCCACGTCTCTCCGCCGTCTTCGCTCACAAAATTTCCGCCGCCATAATTATTATCAAAAATACGATAAGGGTCACGAGGGTCTACTTGCAGATCAATGGGAAATCCTGCTCTTCTATCTGGGGATTTGATGGGATAACGCTGCCAGGATTTGCCAGAATCATCGCTGCGCCAGATAAATGTTCCCTCCTCTTCTACTGTTCCCGCTGCGTACCAGATATTGGGCTGGGTCATTGCAATTTCGACAGCTTCCATGCCCCCATTTGGATTCTGCAAAACCCTCTCCCAACTATCGCCGCCATCGTGAGTAAGGTACACGCCCGAACTTTCCATAGGAGGTCCGCCAAAGGGACCGGTCGCAGCGGCGATGATCGTATCGGGATTTTCGGGGTGCATAAAAATGCTGGGGACAATGATGCCTGCCAGACCATTTTTCTCGTTCAGCACTTCCCAACTCATCCCACCGTTGTCGCTGCGTAAAATGCCCACACCGCCCCAAACACCAATCTCCTTGTCGGAGTTCGCGGGATCACGATCGAAGATTCCGGTCGAAACATAGATTCTGTTCGAGTTGCGAGGGTTTATCCAAACATAACGAGCAAGATTTTCACCTTCCCAGATCAACTCCCAGCTTTCACCCGCATTGGCAGATTTATACACTTCTCCCCGAACACGACCGGCGTCATCGTCGAACATCCACGCGCTGACTTCGCCAGCCAAATAAACAATATTGGGATCATTGGGGTCAACGGTGATCCCTCGCCAACTACGTCCATCGTGCGTAATGCCGTTATCTCGCCGTTCCCAGCTTTCGCCATTATCCATCGAGCGGTAAAGGTGACCATTAAGATAAGTCCCCGCCCAAATTACATCATAATTATGCGGATCAATGGTTAGACTGAAGATGGGCACGCCGCCCGTTGCATCAGCGAAAATGCCATTATTTGCCTGAAACCATGTTTTTCCGCCATCTACGCTTTTGTGTACGCCCGCAACTACGTCGGTAACGAACATCTCATCGGGATTATCGGGGCGCATCCGAATATCGTAGCCAACACCACCGGGAGGACCGCCAAGTTTGACCCAGGGTTCGGATTCGTAGGCGGGCACGCCAACGGTGGAAGCTTGCTCTTCTATTTGGGGTTCTTCCGAAGAAGTTTCAGGAACAGGGACGTTGCATCCTGTGAGGAGGATGATCATGAAAACCGAAATTCCACGTCTGATATATTTTGCCAACATTTTCACCCTTCCAGAGTGA
>CAZCPP010000287.1:0-5454 GCA_964500655.1 uncultured Anaerolineaceae bacterium
TGCTATGATCAACTTGCGACACATCCTTCACTCATAAGTTTCAATGAGTTCATTATAAGAAAGCAGGCATCTCGTCCAACTTAGAAATGCGTTTTTCTAAGACCGAAATACTCAATACACGTAACATGGTACTAATACTATCCTCGATGAGGAAGAGATTGGGGCCAAAGCACGGGAATAAATGAAATTGGTTTGGAAACGGTACGCTGTAAAATTTTAATTAAAGGAATATTAATTCTATAAGGATTTTTTATGACAGATAAATCTCTCTTACTGACTATTGCAATTCTCGGCGGAACTGGAAAAGAAGGCAAGGGCCTAGCCTATCTCTGGGCAAAAGCTGGTTATAAAGTGTTAATCGGTTCACGCACCCCACCAAAAGCGGTTGCTGCCGCAAAAGAATTGAACGCATTGCTTGGCGATCATGCTTCCTTCACAGGTTTAGCTAATACCGATGCCGCACAACAAGCAGATATTGTTGTGTTGACTGTCCCTTTCTCCGCGCACAAAGCCACTTTAGAAAGCGTAAAGGATGCCGTACAAGGCAAACTATTTATTGATGTAACCGTTCCACTTGCACCGCCCAAAGTAGGAATAGTGCAGATACCCGCCGGCGGTTCGGCAACACAGGAAGCCCACGAAATTCTTGGCAGTAGCGTAGATGTTTGTGCAGCCTTTCAGAATATTTCTCATCAACATTTGCTAGGTGATAGAGATATAACCTGCGACGTCCTTGTTACCGGGACTACCGAAGATGCACGCACCGAAACCATCAAACTGGTAGAAGCAGCTGGACTAACAGGGTGGGACGCAGGACCTATAGAAAATTCAGTAGTAGTCGAAGGTTTAACAAGCGTGCTGATCGGTATAAACAAAAAGTATGGATCTACCCATGCAGGAGTCCAAATCACAGGTGTTCAGAAATGACACATAGATCATAGTATTTACTTTCGGCGAATGCCTCTTATTCTTACCCCACTGAAAGACATTCCATTTATTTGCCAAGGTGACAACCTGGCGGGTATTCTGGTTCAAGCATTACAAGCAACTGATATCAAACTGCAAAATACCGATATCCTTGTGCTGGCACAAAAGATCGTCTCTAAAGCCGAAGGTCGGGAGGTGAAACTCGCGACAATTACACCATCCAAAAAGGCGCTTGAGCTTGCCGCTTCCACTGAGAAAGACGCGCGTATAGTCGAATTGATTCTGCGCGATAGCAATGAAATCTTACGCACCAGACCAGGTGCGATTATTGTCGAGCACAAGCTAGGTTTTGTTTGTGCCAATGCTGGTATCGATCAGTCAAATGTTCATGGACCAGATGGAATTACAGGAAATTGGGTTTTGCTTCTCCCGGAAAATCCTGACCAATCCGCAGAGCAAATTCGTCAAGAGATCGAAACTTCGACCGGAATTCCCCTTGGCATATTGATCATCGACTCACACGGACGCGCTTGGCGCGAGGGTACTGTTGGAATGACCATTGGAATTTCCGGCATGCCAGGACTAGTAGATTTACGAGGACAACCAGATTTATTTGGTTCCAAGTTACAAATCACCCAGGTTGGCGCGGCAGATGAATTGGCAGCGGCTGCGTCTCTAATAATGGGGCAGGCAGCGGAAGGAACGCCAGCGGTCCACGTGCGCGGATTTCCATATCCATTTCGGGAAGGTAATCTTCGAGAATTATTACGCCCAAAAGAACAAGATTTATTTCGATGACAGCTCAATTGGGAAGAGCATTCTGGGATGAAATGGCCAGTTTAATTGTCAGCAGGCCAATCGTCATAGATCAACCACAAGGTAGCGTCCATCCTCGAAATCCTGATCTGATTTACCCACTAAATTATGGCTATCTCGAAGGCACACTTGCTGCAGATGGAGATGGTATCGATGTTTGGATCGGATCACAAGGCAAGAACGCACTATCAGGAATCTTATGCACGTATGATACTCTTGAGCGCGATGCAGAGATAAAACTGTTACTCGGATGTACACAAGATGATGTCCAGGAAATTGTTAATTTCATGCCTGACTTCATTCGCTTGCTTTATATTCCGAATCCGGAGAATAAAAATGAAAATCCCCGAAAAGTATCTTGATCTACTCAAGGATGAGACCAAAGCATACGCTTTTCTTGCTACCGTGATGAAAGACGGTACTCCACAAGTAACCCCAGTATGGTTCAGTGCCGAAGATGATCACATACTTATCAACACAGCGGAAGGACGTATCAAAGATCAAAACATGCAAGCCCATCCAAATGTAGCGCTGGTCATTCAAGATCCTCACGATCCATATCGTTATTTACAAATCCGTGGGGTAATTGTGGAACGAACATATGAAGGCGCCGATGCACACATCAACGCCCTTTCAAATAAATATAGCGGTAAAGACTGGGATACGCAAGCCGGTCAAATACGAGTGATTTACAAAATTGCCCCCGAGAATTTTGATGCTCATTAGGTATTATATATTTTCTTCGTGTTTGTCAATCCTTTTTCACTTTGCCACTCCAACCCTCTATGTCTACACGAAAAACAGCTGTAACTTTTAAATCCTCTTCTGTAGTTGGTTCGTAATCCACACCCGGCCCCAAAGAAGGGAAATGCTTGTCCAAAATCAATTGCAAACCATGCTTGGCTTCATCGTTTTCATCCACTACCGTTAGGTGACCAAAGACTACTACGCCTTTATACTTCACTCCGAAATTCATGGCGCGATCACCCGCGATCCAATCGCCCATCTCGCTCACGTTCAGGTTTACTTTCGTACCCTGGCCGACATTTTCGAATGTTCGCCCCTTGCGAGCACCATGAAAGTAAATTGCATGTTTTTGAGAGTCATACGCAAAATTACGCGCCACTGTTAAAGGCTGGCCATCCTTACAGGTGGCGAATACGCCGAAATTAGCATGTTGTAAAAAATTCGCGATCCAGGTATCGTCCATTATGGCGCGATCCTTTCGGCGAATTTCAGTCAAGTCGTTTTTAGACATATCAATCTCCATTTTAAGATAGTCTCAAGATTATAATCAAGTCATGAATGATTTCCAAACTTTCTTACGGGCACGACGCTCGATACGTCGCTTCAAACCGGACCCGGTGCCTGATTCCGTTGTCAATCGAATTCTCGAAACTACAATCTATGCTCCGTCTGCACACAATTTGCAACCCTGGAGCTTTGCGCTCGTGCAAAGTGGGGCTGCCAAAGCTAACCTTGGCTCGGCATTGACCAACAAAATGCGGGCAGACATGGCTGTCGAAGGCGCACCACAAAGCGAGATCGATTCACGAGTGGAGCGTTCACTGCGCCGCATCGATGAGGCTCCGGTCATCATCTTACTTTGTCGGGATGTTGCCGCCATCCGCAAGCAAGAATCTGAAGAGGTGATAATGTCTCTGCAATCGGTGGCGCTGGCTGGATTGCAGTTAATGCTCGCAGCACATGCTGAGGGGTTGAGCAGCAACTGGATATGTTGGCCCCTCTATGCGCAGGATGCCTCGCGTGATGCGCTGGGCCTTCCAGAAACATGGAAACCGCAGGCGATGTTCTTCCTTGGTTATGCAGATGAGGAACCGGATGAAAAAAAACTGAAACCCCTCAACGAAATCGTAGCCAAAGTATGAAGATCGTTGCATTAGCTGGTGGCGTGGGCGGCGCCAAGCTCGCGCATGGGTTAGCTCAAATTCTGCCCCCAGAAGACCTAACTATCATCGTTAATACTGGTGATGACTTCGAACATTATGGGCTATACATCTCGCCAGATCTGGATACTGTTTGTTACACCTTGGCAGGGTTGGCCGATCCAGATAAGGGTTGGGGGCGTAAGGATGAGACCTGGCGAACCATTGAAAGCGCCATCTCCCTTGGCGGTCCAGGCTGGTTCAACTTAGGAGATCAAGATATCGGCACTCATCTTGAGCGCACTCGTCGATTAGGAAAAGGACATCCACTTTCACAGATCACACGCGATTTTTGTAGTACCTGGAAAATCGAATCGATAGTTTTGCCAATGTCCAATCAGCCCGTCCAAACAATCATCGAAACGGATGAAGGCGAGCTAGCTTTTCAAGAGTATTTCGTTCAACGTAAATGCAAGCCGATTGTGAAGGGATTTCATTTCGATGGGATCGACGAGGCAGAACCGGTACCTGGTTCTCTTGAGGCAATTAAAAATGCTGATGCTGTAGTCTTGTGTCCATCAAATCCTTGGGTGAGTATCGACCCAATTTTAGCAGTAGTAGACATTCGGTCTGCACTCGAAGCGAAATCCGTCTGTGCTGTATCCCCTATCATTGGAGGTAAAACGGTCAAAGGCCCAGCGGCAAAGATGTACACAGAGTTGGGCATCCAACCTACGGCGTTTGCGGTCGCGGAACATTATCATGGTCTACTGAGCGGATTTGTGTTGGATAAAACTGACAAGAATTTGGCAAAAAAAATCAAAATTCCTTCGCTAACCACCGATACACTGATGACTTCCTTAACAAAACGCGCACAACTAGCAGGAGATGTGCTAAACTTTATCCGGAGGCAACATACATGACTCTTTGGGCAATTGTGCCTGTTAAACCTTTACGCCGAGGCAAATCCCGGCTAGCTGGAACTTTATCGGAAGACGAACGAGCGCATCTAAACCAATTATTGTTGGAAAATACCCTCAAAACCCTGACAGACCTGAAAGAAATCGAACAGATCCTGGTTGTCAGCCGTGACCCGGCTGCGCTATCACTTGCTCGCGACCATGGCGCTCGAACGGTTCGCGAAACCGCTGGTTCGCCACAACTAAATACAGCGCTGACACGGGCCACAGTTGTTGCTCAAGTGTATGCCACGCGCGGAGTGCTAGTTCTACCTGCTGATCTACCGCTGATGACCTGCGAGGATATCTTGGCTTTGCTCGAGCGAGCCGCCGAGCCCCCAGTTGTAGCTATTGCTCCAGATCGTCACGAAGAGGGTACTAACGCACTTCTGATTTCACCAGCTGGTTTAATAGATTATGATTTCGGACCAGGCTCATTTAAGCGCCATTGTGAACGCGCAAAAAAAGCAGGTGCTCGATTGGAGATTTGTACATTACCTTCACTTGCACTCGACTTGGATCTCCCAGAAGATCTGGCACTCCTGGATAAGTTGACGGGGATATGAGTCGAACCAGGAAAAACAATTAGAAATCTTAGGCAACGATAAACAGAATTATCTCAATCAGGTTTGCCAACAATTGAATAGTGTGTGCTTCAACACAGTAAGTAATAAGCCTTGCCTAGGATCAAAGCAGGATCAATCATTGGGTTTTTTGTTTGGCTCTTGAATGAAGATCCTTCACAGGATTTTATTAGTTCTCCTAGAATATCCAAAAAAAGGGATGCTATAATGGTTTAGTGTAGTTGTTCACTATATTTCCAGAAAATTGACAAATAGAGGTGTTCCATGAATGAGTATATTAGT
>CAZCPP010000288.1:0-4703 GCA_964500655.1 uncultured Anaerolineaceae bacterium
AATTTACTCAGTCACGCCACTTTTGTCTAGCCTTTCATGCACCAATGCCCTCTGATGTGATAATTTGCTTTATCCTCACGTGGGCGTTCTGCAATACGGGTGTTATTCGCGAAGATAACTGTCGTATTCGGCCTGATTGTACTATAATAGAACGGCTGTTCACCTATTGAGAAAATACAAATCTTATGGAATTCAAACTTAACGCTCCCTTCCAACCCACTGGTGACCAACCAGAAGCCATTAGTCAGCTCGTTCAAGGAGTCCAAAACGGAAGCAAGCACCAAGTTTTGCTTGGCGCGACCGGTACTGGCAAAACGTTCACAATCGCCTCTGTAATCCAGCAATTACAAAAGCCAGCCCTTATTATGGCACACAATAAAACGCTGGCGGCGCAACTGTACGCCGAGTTCAAGGACTTTTTCCCTGAGAACGCAGTCTCCTATTTTGTCTCGTATTACGATTACTACCAACCTGAAGCCTATGTTCCACGCCATGATTTGTACATCGAGAAGGAAACTGAGATCAACGAAGAGATTGAGCGCATGCGTTTGGCATCGACAACTGCGCTGATGTCACGTAAGGATGTCATCATTGTAGCGTCGGTTTCGTGTATCTATGGACTGGGTAGTCCGGACGAGTTTCTCAAAGGTGCGATGACGCTACATGTGGGAGAAATCTATCGACGGAATGCGCTCATTCGGAAGCTGATCGAATCCCAGTACACACGCAACGATCTGGACCTTAGGTCCGGTACTTTTCGAGTGCGGGGTGACACGCTGGAAATTATCCCTGCTTACGAAGACAAGCGGGGCTATCGCATCACTTTCTTTGGGGATGAGGTCGAACGGATAATGGAATTTGTCCCGCTGACGGGGGAAGTGTTGGATGAACCAGAAGAGGCCTCAATATATCCGGCCAAACATTATCTGACCGAAGGCGAAAAGCTCAAGCAAGCGATCTCGGATATCGAAACCGAATTGGATGAACGCCTGGCATTGTTCAAGCAAGAAGGTAAACATTTGGAAGCGCAGCGGTTGGAGCAACGTGCTCGCTACGATCTAGAAATGCTCAAGGAAGTTGGCTATTGCTCTGGTGTCGAAAATTACTCGCGCCACCTGGACCAGCGAGATGCGGGCACACACCCGTGGACGATGATCGATTTCCTGCCTAGTGATTACCTATTGGTGCTGGATGAAAGTCACATGACCGTGCCACAAGTGCGAGGGATGTATAACGGAGACCGATCCCGAAAAGGTACTCTGGTGGAATATGGTTTTCGCCTACCCTCCGCAATGGATAACCGCCCGCTTAAGTTCGATGAATTTGAGGGTGTGATGGGGCATACGATTTACACATCTGCGACACCGGGGCCATATGAGATGGAGAAAGCGGATCAGGTAGTCGAGCAGATTATCCGTCCAACCGGGTTGGTAGATCCAGAAGTGGATGTGCGCCCATCTAAAGGGCAGGTGGATGACCTGGTTGGAGAAATCGGGCAAAGAGTAGAACGAGGCGAACGTATTCTTGTTACAACGCTAACAAAGCGAATGGCAGAAGATTTGTCTGATTATTTGATGGAATTGGGTGTCAAAGTCCACTACTTGCATTCGGAAATAGATACCCTCGAGCGCGTCGGTATCTTGCGCGATCTGCGATTGGGAGTCTTCGATGTGGTGGTGGGCATCAACCTGTTACGCGAGGGACTCGACTTGCCGGAAGTTTCGCTGGTTGCCATCCTGGACGCCGACAAGGAAGGTTTCCTGCGCTCCAAGACAGCCCTGGTTCAGACCATAGGGCGTGCAGCTCGTCATGTTGGCGGACAAGTTATTATGTATGCCGACCGTATCACCGATTCGATGAAGTTCGCGCTTGATGAAACAGATCGCCGTCGTGCAAAGCAGGTCAAATATAATAAAGATAATGGCATCGTGCCGATTAGTATCCACAAAGCCATCCGCGATATAACGGATGAGCTTTCGGCCAGGGCGGTTGCTGAATCGCAAGGAGAATATAAAGTAAAAGGTAGCGGTCTGCCGCGGGGTGAATTAAAAAAGATTATCACAGAATTGGAAAAGCAAATGAAGGAGGCAGCTAAAAACCTGGAGTTTGAGAAGGCTGCTGCCATGCGTGATGAGATGTATGAGTTGAAAACGATTTTAGCCGAGGAAGAGAATTTGAAACCCTGGGAGCGGATAAAATTGATGGCGGGGGAGGAAGATTGACGCTATTTCCGATTAACTTAATGGCTAAGACCAGCTTCCCCAATTGAGTTTATTTTATTGCGATTGCGATAAGAACGCGGCTTGATATTAATTCAAGTGGATTGACTTCTACTTTAAAACCTGCTTTGGTGAAGGGCCTTATTAGTTGATTGGTTGACTCTTCGTTGAGATCGGAGGGGGCTTGCCCGGTGACACGGAATAACCATGCAGCCAACCTATCCAGCAATCCTTTCCCGGTGATCCAAGCAACTGGCAAAACGACAAACCTGCCTCCGTTTGTGAGAGTGCGTCTGATCTCGGATAGTGTACTTGGGTCAACAATGTATTCGGTTGGAAATGTAGCAACAACAGAGTCAAACGTCTCGTCAGGGAACGGCAGAGATTGTGCCAAACCTCGCGACAAATTGGTTTGCGTATAGCCATATTGGTTAAGGCGATTTATTGCTAGACGCCCCATTTGCCGGGATTCATCCAGCCCAAAGGTAAGTAGGTTGAGGCTGTGTAAGATGCGTTGCAAATGCCCGGGTCCATGACCAAGTTCGAGCACGCAGCCCTCCCTAATAAACGGAATAACACTCTCGATCCAAGTAGTCCAACGACCTAATGAAACCGTGCAGGCGACCAAGTCATAAGTCCATGCAAATGAATGGTAGAGCAAGTGGAAGAAGAGACGTAGGAAATCGGATAGCAGCAGCATATGAACAAAACAAGGGTTTGATCGAATCTCGGTCAAACCCTACATTCAAAATCTCTGATATCGTCCCAATTTATGAAGCGGCTGCGGTATCACCACCCTTTTTCTTGCGGGAGGTTGCTTTCTTGACACTCTCAGCAGCTTCTTGTCCCTTAGATTTGGCAGTTTCCACAACTTCCTGACCTTTGCTCTTAGCCGTGCTGACAACTTCTGTGCCACGAGCTTTGAGGTCTTGAGCTAATTCGTCGGCGCGCGCGCGCGCTTCAGCGACAGCGGCTTCAGCTTTTGCCAATGCCTCTTCTGCGCTTACTTGGGCTTTGTCACGTAGTTCAATGCTCTTGTCTTTAATAATAGCACGGGTTTCTTCACCAGATTGTGGGGCCATCAAAAGTGCAACCACTGCGCCAGTGAGACCGCCAACAAGGAACCCTACCAAAAATGCTCCAAATTCATCACGATCAGACATATTTTTTCTCCTTCCTTGGGAAAATTATTTCTTTTTTACGCCTAACAATTCTAACATACGTTGCATACCGGCTAAATAACCATTCAATTTGACCACTGGTTTTACCACATTCTCACCCAGAAACTCTGCCGTACCACGTAAATGATTTACTGTATCGTTAGTGGCATCCAGAATTGGTCGTACTTCATTCTGGAGCAAATTGATCAGACTGGCGAACTGCACGATCAATACAATCAATGCAACCCCGATCAACAGGGATTCGAGCGCCATAAAGATGATAAATATGTCGCGAATTTTATCGGTAGGAGTTTCGGGTTTAATAAGTGCAATGACAGCTACCACAATAGCCGCGATCAGCAACACAAGAAAGATTACCGCAGTGATGACAATTATGCGTTGGCGTCGTTCGCCCTCACGCTGCGCGGCTTCCTCCGCAATGGTCAATTCTGGAGTATCAGGGGTGGGTGTAGTCATATTTGAATTATAGCATGAGCACAAATAATAAGATGTTTAGTTCATTATACATTGTGAAATCATTTTGCGTTACTTTTCTTGTAATATTTCAATAATTGCCCGTTCAAATTGACCGGAGGTTTCCAGAGATTTCACTGCTTCAATATAGGGATAAAGGATTGTGTCTTGCTCAAAAAACGGAGCATGCTGCCGAATAAGTGTGTACACAGGCTGGGTTCCTTTTCCTAAACGTGCTTCCTGCCCGATAACCTCACGCCGGAAATCGATTCCTTGCGCGGCTGCCAGGAGTTCAATGGCGAGAATGTGTTCTACATTATAAAGGATCTGGCAGGTTTTTAGTGCGGCGGTACAGCCCATGCTAACATGATCTTCAACATTTGCTGAGGTGGGGATGGTATCCACGCTGGCAGGGTGAGAGAGCACTTTGTTTTCTGTAGCTAATGCTGCGGCAGTGTATTGAGTGAGCATAAAGCCCGAATTCAAACCGCCGTTTTTTGTTAGGAATGCCGGTAGCACATTCGCGTTGCTGGCCTCATCTGTCAGTCGCATGATACGTCGTTCGGAAATATTCCCCAGTTCTGTCAGCGCGATACCCAGATAATCCATCGCAATTGCATGCGGTTCGCCGTGGAAATTTCCGCCCGACAAGATATCCACTTCTCCAGTTTCATCATCAATGAATATGAGTGGATTATCAGTTACGGCGTTGAGTTCAATTTCCATTACCCAACGCGCATAGGCAATGGCTTCATGTACAGCGCCATGCACTTGCGGCATACACCGCAGGGTATAGGCATCTTGTACATTTGTAGGATCGAATCCACGTACAAATTGGCTGCCTTTCAAC
>CAZCPP010000288.1:4713-5453 GCA_964500655.1 uncultured Anaerolineaceae bacterium
TACGTAATTCAGCGGCGCAATCTTGCTGGCGTGGGTGTGGACGTACTTGATGGATGCGCTCGTCAAAAGCAAGTGTGGTTCCGTTCAAGGCCTCGAGACTCAGACAACCAGCTGCGTTTGCAGTTCTGCTAACTCTCTCCGAACGATAGACAGCTAGGGTACCCAAGGCGCACATGACGGAGGTGCCATTGGTCAGCGCCAAGCCTTCTTTGGCTGCCAATGTGATCGGACTCAGCCCAGTTTTTTCTAGCGCTTCCTTCCCGGGATAAATTTGCCCCCGATATTCGGCTTCTCCCTCGCCGATCAAAACCAGACTCATATGCGCTAATGGAGCTAAATCACCACTGGCCCCTAGTGACCCTTTTTCGGGGATGCGTGGATGCACACCATGATTGAGCATATCAAGCAATAATTGCAGGGTACTCAAGCGGATACCGGAATGCCCACGTGCGAGTGTGTTTGCCCGGATGAGCATGATCGCCCGCGTAGTGGGAATGTCAAAGTGGTCACCGGTACCAACAGCATGGCTCATGATAATGTTGCGCTGTAATTCCTCAACTTGATCGTTAGAAATGAGCCTGTCTTTAAATGCTCCAAAGCCAGTAGTGATACCATAGGCGACTTCGCCGCGTGCCAACATATCTTGCACAGCCTGTGCGGCGCGCTCGACGCGTTTACTGGCCTTTGTACTTACTGATGCTTGCATAAAAAGCTAAACTGTAGTTTGATAGAAGCATGAG
>CAZCPP010000289.1:0-5450 GCA_964500655.1 uncultured Anaerolineaceae bacterium
CTTCATCATTTTCAAATAAGGTTGGGATGACGGTATCACTATTGAAGACAAATCCTTGGTCCGGATTCGTTCTGTCACTAGCTAAAAAATATTTTCCTTTTGGAATATAAGTCTCTAACTTATCTTTAAATTGCCTTAGAAGCAAGTTTACCCACAGGTTATGAGAATAGGTCAGGCGATAATACTTATCGAAGGCAGAAAAAATATTGTTTTGCACAATATTTTCGGGAATCCTTCCTCCCGGTTGAAATGCTCTGTGTTTCCAGGGATGTGTACCAGTTAACAAGGATGCCGTTCCCGGAGTGGTGTAATTCCCGCCAGCATAGTGATTGTGGTATACCACCGCGTGCTCAGCTAATTTCGTCAGGTTAGGCATCGTTTCTCGTTGATAACCGTGCAATGACATGTGGTACGAAGTCCAGGCATCAAATACGATAATCAACACATTTTGTTGACTGGTTTGTGTCTGTCCCCATTCATATAAACTTTTAGCAAATCGTGGAGCAGTTATGCTAATAGGCAGTAGCCCAGCAAATTTAAGAAAATCACGTCGGGTGATTTGTTTTTTCATACGTATCTTTCGCTTTTCTTTCAAAAACCATTAAATTTTTTTGTTATTATAGTACATCCGACCGATGAGATTTCTCCATCACGATGGCATCTTCCCCGTCGTCGTAATAAGCTTTCCAAATATTCATCGTGCGATAACCTTCCTGTTCATATAACGAAATTGCTGCCTGGTTAGATGACCTAACCGACAATTTTAAACGCGTTGTTTTCAATTGCGCTTCACATGCATGCAATAGAGCCCGGCCAATCCCCTTTCGCTGATACGCTGGTAATACACCGATTGTGGCAATCCACGAAAAGCCCTGAGATGGGCGTGGATCTCCTGCAACAAAGCCCACCATCTGGCTATCCTCCACAGCTTTCAGTCTGACTACATTCGGAAAGGTCAGCACAGCGATCAAATCAAATAATGGCCAAGAATCCTTTTCGAAGCAGGCACGTTCCAGCTTGAGCAAGGCGTTTAGGTCACGAATAGATGCTGAGGTGATATCCATAGGCAAACAATAAGGTCTCCTGCTTGTTGGCAGGAGACCTTATTGTATTACGATTTACAAAAATTGGCTTAGCCTTTTTCTTTCTTGATGAAGTTCTCGATCATGCTGGTGAATTCCATCGGGAAGATGTACTTGGTAGAAGCACCCTGACCAATTTCTTTAAGAGCATCGAAATACTGCAGGGTCATGGTCTTCTGGTCAATGGTTTTAGCAGCCGCAAAAATATTCTCCAGCGCTTTGGCATACCCTTGCGCCTTCAACTCCTGAGCCGTTTGTTGACCTTCAGCTTCGAGGATTGCAGCCTGTTTCAGACCTTCTGCATTCAAAATAGCAGATTTCTTTTCACCTTCTGCAACCGTGATGGCGGCTTCACGCGTACCATCTGCTTCGGTGACGACAGCACGGCGAATGCGCTCAGCGGTCATCTGGCGGTTCATCGATTCCTGGATCTCCCGCGGTGGAATGATCTCGCGGATTTCCACATTGGTCACCTTGACGCCCCAACGTTCAGTTACTTCATCCAGGCGGGTGCGCAGCATCGAGTTGATGTGTTCACGCTCAGAGAGCGCATCATCTAGCGGGATACCACCGAGAACAGCGCGTAAAGTAGTAGTGGCCATACCTTGAGCTGCAGCTTCAAAATTGCCAACTGCCAGTACAGATTCGGTCGGGTCTAGGATTTTGTAATACCAGATGAAGTCAACCGAGATACTGGCGTTATCCTTCGTGATAGCAGTCTGGTGTGGGATCTCGCGCACCGCCTCGCGCAAATCCACTTTTACGGCGCGATCTACTATTGGAATGAGGAATATAAAACCAGGTCCTTTTTCGCCGATACAACGTCCGAGGCGAAAGACCACTAGCCGCTGGTATTCCGGTACGATTCGAATTGCCTGGGCAATAAAAACCAAGAATACAAGCACCACACCAATAACTAGGCATAGTAATGTACCGCCACCTAAAACAGGATCCATTTTCAATCTCCTTTTTGAATGAATGGTTATTGTTGATTACTTCGAGTCAGTAGATTTCTCCACGACTAATACAAAACCTTCCCTTGCAATTACTTTGATAGTGCTGCCATTCGGTATACGTTTTTCACTGCGGGCACTCCATAATTCTCCATCCACTTGTACCGAACCATCTTTATGAATACCTGTCTTTGCTTCGCCCATTTGACAAACCAGAGATGAAAGATCGTGTGACGGACGTGCATGAGCAGCTTGTAGAGTCTTTCGAACAGCAATCCAGATAAATCCTACATATAGGATCGATGCAACTAAGGCCAGTTGCCAGTTAACTGCTGGCTGCCAGCTATCGGTTGAATACAGAAATACTGAACCTACTACCAAACCCAAAATTGAAAGCGCCAGGTATCTTTCCCGCTTCGGCTTCTGGATAGCATAAACAAATGGGATAATGCTCAACACTAAAACAATAAGCGCCCAAATGTTAAACGACAGGTTGTAAACCGCATAGCCAGCTAAAGCCAGGCAAAAGAATGCCCCCACCTCTAACATTCCTGTACCCGGTGTGATGATCGCCGTCAAGCCAAGTAATACACCCGCTAATAAAAACAGATATGCAATATTGGGATCAAGCAGGAAGTTCATAGTTCCTCCAAATTCATTATACAACAAGACCCGTTTATTTTATTTACGAATCTCAGCGATTTAAGTTGTGTTTATGTATCTGTTTATTTTATTTACGAATCTCAGCGATTTAAGTTGTGTTTATGTATCACTCAACACATAGTTGTATAATACTTATGTCTGTGAAAAATATTCCAAGTAACGCAACCTTTTAAAGATTTGCGAGATAAGCGAGGAGCTTTCGTGAACTTCCAAAAAATCTGTGTCTTAGGCCTTGGCTATATCGGTTTACCGACAGCCAGCACCTTTGCCACACATGGCATCCAGGTTCTCGGGGTGGATGTCAACCAACGTGTCATCAATACACTACGAAACGGTGGCATCCATATTCACGAGCCGGGACTGCGTACTATTGTCGAAGCGGCGATTAAATCAGGCAAGCTGATGATTTCGCCTCAGCCAGAAGAAGCGGATGCTTTCCTGATTGCGGTACCGACACCTTTTTATGCTGACAAAACAGGTGATCACAACGGTGATCCCTACAAACTGGCCGATATGCGTGCTGTCACATCTGCTGCTGAGGCGCTTGTCCCGTATTTGCGTGAGGGCAACCTGGTAGTGCTCGAATCGACTTCCCCTCCGCGCACCACAGTTGATCTCGTTCAACCGATTCTCGAATGTTCGGGGCTCAAAGCTGGATCCGATTTTCATTTGGCCTACTCTCCCGAACGGGTACTGCCAGGCCAGATTTTGCGCGAATTGATCGAGAACGCGCGTGTCATTGGCGGTGTGACATCTGAATCCGCACGAGTTGGCGCGGAGTTGTATGCCACCTTTGTCAAGGGCGAAATCATCCAAACTGATGCGACCACCGCTGAGATGGTTAAGTTAATGGAGAATACTACACGCGATGTCAACATTGCAATAGCAAATGAGTTTGCACGCCTTGCAGACCGTTTCGGTGTAGACGTTTGGGAAGCGATCAGCCTGGCCAACTTGCATCCTCGCATTAATATCCTCTCGCCGGGACCTGGCGTCGGTGGGCACTGCATCAGCGTGGACCCCTGGTTCTTTGTTGAAAAAGCCCCCGATTTGACGCCTTTGATCTATACTGCGCGTAAGGTCAATGACGAGCAACCTCATTTTGTGATGGCCCTCATCCAGAAGGTGCTTGGCTCATTGAAAGGCAAAAAGATTGCCGTGCTGGGCCTGGCATATAAACCGGACGTGGACGACTTGCGAGAGAGTCCAGCGGCTGAAATAGTGCATTTGCTGCTCGACACGGGCGCAAGTGTTCGAACATTCGAACCGTTTAAAACCGAGGGGTTGCCTGGCATCCCGATGTCACCCACCCTTGAAGAAGCCGTCAAAGACGCGGACGCTATCCTGTTGCTTGTACGCCATACACAATTTCGCAAGATAAATCCCTCGGAAGTTGTCTCGTTGACTTCTGGACGGGTTGTCGTGGACACGGTCAACGCGTGGGATCCAGATACCTGGAAAATGGCAGGATTTCAGGTCTACCGATTGGGTGTGAATAAATAATTCATCGGGCTAGTATGCGATCTGCCCATTCACAAACACTGATGAAAATATTATCCGTTTTTGGCACGCGACCTGAAGCTATCAAAATGGCACCAGTGGTACAGCAGTTGACACAAACTGCAGATATTGAGTCACATGTATGTGTCACAGCTCAACACCGCCAGATGCTAGATCAGGTACTTGACCTATTTGGAATCCGCCCTGACTATGACCTGGATTTGATGCGTGATGATCAGTCGCTAGCTGATTTGAGCGCTTCAATTTTCAGCTTGCTTGATCCAGTGTTTATGGATTTCAAACCTGACTGGGTTCTGGTGCAAGGTGATACGACAACGGTAGCGATCACATCTCTGTTGGCCTATTATCGCCGCATTAAGGTAGGGCACGTGGAAGCCGGGCTACGAACGCATGACAAATGGCAACCCTTTCCTGAAGAAATCAACCGCCGCGTGGCAAGCGTAGTTGCAGATCTACATTTTGCACCAACGCAACAAGCGCGGAAGAACTTGTTACGCGAAGGGATTCCTGATGAGATAATAGCTGTGACAGGCAATCCGGTTATTGATGCGTTGCAATTTGTGGCAGATCAGCCCGCACCACAAGAAGTCCGAGCACTTTTTGATAATTTGGAAATTGCTTCGACAGGGACTCGCAATAAGGATGAAAAATATTTAATCCTCGTCACAGCCCACCGCAGGGAAAATTTCGGACAACCACTAGAAAATATATGTTTAGCGCTCAAAGAATTAGCTGCACGTGGGGATGTGAAAATCGTTTACCCAGTTCATCTCAACCCGAATGTTCAAAAACCTGTCTATAAAATTCTCAAGGATGTTCCGCACGTGACCTTGCTCCCACCTCTGGACTACTTGCCACTTGTCCATTTGCAAAAGCGATCCAGAATCATCTTGACTGATTCAGGCGGTATTCAAGAAGAAGCTCCTGCTTTCGGCGTTCCAGTGCTCGTTCTGCGAAACGCAACCGAACGACCAGAGGGGATTGAAGCAGGCACATTGAGGCTAGTCGGAACGGAAACGAGCAACATTCTGTGTGAAGCTAATCGCTTGCTGGATGATCCCTCTGCCCTTATAAAAATGGCGAAAGCGGTCAATCCATTTGGTGATGGGCGTGCTGCTGAACGCATAATTCAGGCCATAACGGCCTTAAACACCGCAAACGATTTGTAATGTCTCATCTGATTCACTGACAAAAGGGAAGAAGGGGCAGATGCTCACGGGATAAGGCATAA
>CAZCPP010000290.1:0-5432 GCA_964500655.1 uncultured Anaerolineaceae bacterium
AATTTAGAGCGTAAATTCTCGGCTAAGTTGTCTCAAATCATTGACACATTCCGTATATTCCCCAGCCCGCAGGTAAGCGCAAGGATCTTTTTCACTGTAACCCTCGCATACCTTTACCATATTCGGTGGGAACAGTTCACTGCCAATTGAAGTCACACTTGCCTGATCATCACCACATGGGTATTTATTGCAATTCTCTAGATGAGCATCTACTGACCTTAGAAAGTTATCATTTGCCTTAACTGCAGCCAACATTTTGCTATAAGCATTTTCTATCTCGGCTGTATCTCCATTGAGATTGTTGGCGTATTCAGCCGGGTTGCGCTGGATATAAGCAAATACATACATCAATGTTATGGCCGGGTTATCATCTTCAAGCGAGTAATAAAACAACTCGTACAATTCTTCGTCGGTGTACCACTTGACACTATGCTCATAAGCCGCTTGTATTGGGGTTCTGATAAAAACTAGACCTGCTAGAATGATAACTATCAATAATAAAGCTTTCTCTCTTCCTGACAGTGTGCGAATGAACTTCATGATATGCTCCTTTTACTAACTTCTCTTACAACCAATATTAAATTTGGAGACAGGTATTGAGGGTTCTCTGGGAATTCCCGTGAAGATCTCCCAATTTTATGGGATGGGATGATGTCGATTATCGGTTCTTATGGGTCGCTTTCAGAATCGGTCTCTGGTCCAAACTTCTCATCCGGCGATAGCAGGTCGAAGTCGCCTCCCTCTAGTTCTGGGACAGATAATTGATCTACTACCGACAGATACACATTTGCATCGGAAACATTGTAAGTATCGCGGTCAACCAGCGTTGCAAACATCAACACTACTCCCAAGAGCGCCAGAATAATCCCTGGAGATGCTGTGCTGATCGAAAGTGAGATTTGCGAAAAATTCCCTTCGAGTTGCTGTGTAGGCTCGCGGAGCTTGCCCAGTATAAATGATGCCCCTACCAATGACAGAATCATACCTGTTACCAATCCAAGGTAACGCAGCCACAATCCCGACATGAGCAGTACCCCAGCCTGGTGATAACGTTTTTCGACGATGAAACGTTCCATCGCCGCACGGGTTTCGAACTGGCGAGCCTCGTAAAGATCGACAAAATTATCCGCCCCAGCGAGCAGTGCCTCTCCACTGGCAACATCGAACTCGATCGGAGGGCTGTTCAATATATTCCAATGCAGGTATGACATTTGCACAAATGTCGCGATGAAGAAAAACAATGTCAGCGCGATCAGCATACCAGCCATGATCGGAAGCATGCGTTCCTGCCAGCTCGTAGATTTTCTTCTCACAGGTTTTGGAGTACCGGTTGCAGAAAGCTTTGAGCCTTCTTTTTCAGTTTGGTCTTTTTGGAGATTATTGTGATCTTCTTCCATGGCTACCTCAGATAAACATAGGATTGTGAAAAGGTATGCACCGTATTTGAAGTAGCTTGAGGTTGATGCACTGAAATATATGACTTTATTTGTCCGATTTATCGCAAAATTCTACCACATATTTTATAAAGCGAAAGGATCTCATAGAGAAAGTCGCGATTGGCGCAATCTGAGAGCATGTCTGTTCCATTAAACGAAAAAACTCCGCTCCAGACAAGCGATCATCTTCCCAGCCATCAATGACAACTGGTCAAGATAATCCCGACCATCACAGTTATGTCGAAGGAAAACAACATTTGTCGATTTTAACTCCCAAATGTCTTGACAAGGGCGCAATTTAGACGTATACTTCGACATAATTAGAACGGATGTTCTATATGACAAAGATCTCAACTACCGGCCGAATTACGATCCTTTTAGGAAAGCTGCAAGCCAGCACTGGCAAGCGATCTTCACTGCGAAGCCTGGCTGCCCAGGCGAATGTACCCAAAGACCTGGTCTACCGCCTCGATGCTGGGGAAGCCCGCTATATTGATCTGGAAGCGCTGGCCCGGCTGTGCAAAACGCTAAACTGCGAACTAAGTGATATCCTCACCTGGGAGAAGGGCGAATGACACAACCAACAGTCACCAACCCATTCGATATTTTACCCACCAATCTGTTCAATATATTCAGTACGCAAGGATACATTTGTCTGCAACGCCATTACATCGCCATTTTGCTGCGGATTTATTCCCTGGCCGAATTCAATCGCTTTGGGCTGACACGGGAGGTGGTGATTGCTGAAATTGTGGATTACCTAAAAAGTGCCCAGGCCGAAGCCGAAGTGGCAGCCCAAATGTCCGCGGAAGACAATGGCAATGGGGGCAAACCGTCCAAACCTGGTGGAGGTCAGAGTGCCCAAGAATACGCCAGCTACCTACTGCGTCGCCTGGACGAATCAGGGTGGATCGAGCGTGAGCAACATGCTGATTATACTGAAACGATCATCCTCCCCAACTACGCCTTCACATTGCTCGAAGCCTTCCGGACGATCGAAGAACAAAAACCGCGTGAATTCAGCGGTCAACTTTATACCGCCCACCAATTGCTCACCGCCGCACCTGACCGGGATGACTTTTCCCCCGCTCTAGCGATCACCCAGGCTTTCGAAAACGTCCGCCAAGTGGTGCGCGGCTTAAACGAACTCAACCAAAACATCCGCCGCTACATCGAACGGGCTACTCGCCTTCAAGATGCTTCCAATGGAAATAAATCTTGCATCTCAGACCTGCTGCACCTACAATTCGATGATTATGCAGAAACCCTGGGACCGACTTACCACGCCCTGAAAACTTCTGATCACGTTTCACGCTACCGGCGTGATATTGTCAACCAGCTCCAAGGATGGCAGCTTGACAGCGAATGGCTCAATTTGGCTACAGAAGAGTTAGCCACCCAAGGGAGTCTCACCCCTGCCCAGGCCAGCGAAGAGATCACCCGCTCCATGCAGTTCATCATCCACCAGCTAGAAGGATTAGACCCTCTGCTGGAAGATATCGATCACCGCCACGCCCAATATCTGCGCACATCACTGCGCCAGATCCGCTACCAACTTGTCAGTGCGGATGGCAGTTTCAAAGACCGGCTGGTCAACTTGGCCAAGCATCTTGATGCCCTGCAGGACCAAGGCGAGATCCTGCTGCCCGAGGAAGCCCCCGGTTTGCAACGCCATCAGATCAAAGAGCCCGATTTGCGCAGTTTCTATACTCCCCCACAAAGCCGCAAGGCCTTCATCCCGGAGGCGCTTGGCACACCCTTCTTGCACGCATCTGAACTTGCCGTCCTGCGGGCCGCTACCCTGCAAGATGTCACCCAGGCCTTGACCCCCGACAAAGTAAATCGCTTCGTTTTGGGTTTCTTCAACGGCCACAAAAAACTCCACGCCAACGAACTCCCGCCAGACGTGCTCAACGATTTACAGTGGCTCACGACCATCATCGCCTACGCCCACCATCCAGAAGTAGCCTATGGCATCGAGAGCGTAGATGGGGAATCTGTGGAAATTGGCGATTATCGGATTGTGCCCTTCGAATTAGAAAAATTGTGACAAGTAGTTCGACAATGTCAACTTCGCGAGAACTGCCGAAAATAGGGGGGGGCTTCCCGTCTGAAGGTTGACATTGTCAAGGTAGTCAGTGAATTGGAAAAAGAAATCCAGTAATCAATACGTAACACGCAATACGGAATAGCCTTATGAATCTAGATTTCACTCCCCTACTCTCCTCCGCCGGTTTCACCGAAAAAGCACGCCGCGAAATACCCAGAGTTACTAACCGGCTACTTGGACAGACATTTCTACACCAGGATGTCGAAGCTGATAAAGAGGATTATTATTTCGTCCACCGTCATCGAGAGGCTTTCGAGGGTATGCTCAAGCTCTCGGGGTATAACCTGCTCCACGACGATTACCACCGCATCTTTCAGGCCGTTTCGGATTACAGCTACAGTCGGGCGCGTTATAAACTCGACCATACCCTGATGATCGTGGTGCTGCGCAAACTCTATGAGGAACGGGTCGAGCACCTCAGTCTGGCGAACGATCCGGTCGTTACCATCGGGGAGTTGCGCGAGGAATACCGCACCATCACCGGCAAAGAGCGCATATTGGGCATCACCCAATACAAGATCATCCTCAATCGTCTCAAAGCGATGGGTCTGATCGATCCCCTGGATGGCCGCACTATTGACGTGCGCGATGGCGATGCACGCCTGCGGCTGCGAGGCTCGGTGCGTATGATCCTACCGATACAAACGGCTGACGAAATGGAAGCGTGGATAAGAAAATATCGCGTGGAACAACATCAGAATGAAAACGAAGAAGTTGAGAGTGAAAATGAATGATACGTATTACGTACAGCGTATTACGTATTTCGTATTCATTTTCGTCTTACGCAATACGCAACACGCAATACAAAATACGGAATAGGAAAATTCTATGACCTACGATGAATGGCTTGAAACCGTCCCGTCTGAAATCACTGACGATGCGCTTTGGAAAATGACGCTTTACCGGCAGGCGTTGTTCCTGGGAGATATCGCCTGGCATGATGTTTGCAAAGTAGCTCAAGACCGCCGAACATTCCGGCTGTCTGACCAACTCTACCGAGCTACAGGCAAAATCAGCACGAACATCGAGGCCGCAAAATCCGCGAAGAAACTGCTTCCTACAAAACCCATCCCATCAACGAACTCCTAATCAACGTTCCCATTTCCAACGACTAATACGATATACGAAATACGGAATATCCTCATGAAACAACTCACTCGCATCCGCCTGATCAACTGGCATCTCTTCGAAAATTCCACCATCACTTGCCAGGGCACGACTTACTTCATCGGCATCAACGGCGCTGGTAAATCAACTGTTCTGGATGCCGTGCAATTCGCTCTGGTTGGGGGACAGCGCGATACCCGCTTCAACCAGGCCGCCCTGAGTGGGGGAAAACGCACGCTGGCCTCTTATGTGCGCTGCGAACTTGGGATCGAAGGGCAGCGCTATCTGCGGGGGGATACGACCGGTGTGGTAGCCCTGGAATTCCGCAACCCCGACGGGACGCACTTCGTCCATGGTGGTGTGATCGACGCCTATGAAGATGGTCGCAGCCCTGATGTGAGTTACTTCATCGTCCACAACGCCTTGCTGAACGATGACTGGTTTTTCAAATCTGAGACGAAACTTTTCAACAGTCGAACTTTCAAACGCAATATGGAGCATTACGCCTTCCCAGGCGAGAGTCGCGCCCAGGTTTTTAGCCGTCTGGAAGATTACCGCTTCCACTTACTCAACCGCCTGGGACAACTCAAGGATTCCTTTCTGGCCAAAATCGTCAAGGGCGTGGCCTTTAGCCCGCTTACCAATATCCGCTCCTTCGTGCATAATTACCTGTTAGATGAAAACCTGGTTGACGTCAAAACTCTGCAAGCCCAACTCGAAACCTTGCGCCATTTCGAAAGTCTGGCTGCCGATGTCCGCGAGCGCATTGCCAGCCTCGA